>JBBTCJ010000001.1:0-62449 GCA_038043285.1 Planctomycetota bacterium
GCTCCATGCTGTCGCGGTTCTGATAAGAGGCGACCGGCTTTTGGACGGGCCGCTCCCTCACGGTCGCGGTACGGATCAAGAAAAGACACCGCTCCGTGGCGGGCGCGGTACGGATAAGGACAAGAAAAACGGGCACGCAGGCGCACTAGATCACCTTGGCTTCGTCGCGAAGGAGGCGGACCAGCGCCTGGGCCATTTCCGCAGGCTCACCCTCAACGAATTTGCACTCGGGTCGCGGCGGCGGGGGGGCCAGGGAGACGAAATCGGCGCCCGCGTCGGCGGCGTCCTCGCCGGGGATATCGGTCGAGGTCACGACCTTGACGGGCTTCTTCTTGGCCTTCATCAGGTTCGGCAGCGAGGGATACCGCGGTTCGACGAGACCCTTTTCGATGGTCAGCAACGCGGGCAAGTCGCACTCGACGACCTCGTCGGCGCCTTCGATGCGTCGTCGGGCGGTGAATCGCTTGCCGTCGTCGGCTAGCTCCAACGCGGTGACGGCGCCGAGGTGCGGCAGGCCGAGGAACTCGGCCAAGGCCGGTCCCACCGCGCCGGCGTCGAGGTCAATGTTGTGCTTGCCGCAAAGAACGAGGTCGAAGGCGGGTTCCCTCTTGACCACCTCGGCGATGACGTAGGCGGAGAAAAGTTCGTTCTTGGATTCAAACTTCAGATCGCAGACGTGGATGCCGCTGTCGGCGCCCATGGCGAGGGCCACGCGCAGGGCCTCGGCTGCTTTGTCCGGGCCGAGGGTCAGGGCGACGATCTCGGCGACGTCGCCGCGTTTCTCGCGCAGTTGAATGGCCAGTTCGACGCCGAACTCATCAAAGGGATCGGGAACGAGCTTCAGCCCGGCCTGGTCGATTCCACTGCCGTCGGGAAGCACCTTGATGACGGCGTTGGAGTCGGGCACCTGCTTAACGATGGTTAGAATTCGCACGATCAAATACTCCGTCGAGAACCACCTTGACCGTCGCAGGCGCCCGCGTCGGCGCCCACGTCCGAGCCTTGGATCATAGCGGATGGTCCGTCGCTTGTGGACCCCGCCGGGCAATGGCTTTCACGTTGCGTGCCAGGGACACAAACTGCCGACCCAGGAACAGCGGCGTGTGATTTCCGGTCTGAAGGGTAAGGCTGGGGTGCGCGGCGGCACAGGCAGCCGGTCCAACCGGCGGAGGTCACGCGCTGAGCGACGGATTCAGCCGGCGACGTGGAAATCGTGGAACTGGCCGGTGGCGGGGCTGGCGCAGGTGCAAATGTCGGCGATGCAGCCCTTCATGTCGCACTCGATCTGTTGCACGAGCTGGTCGAGGAGTTCCTCGTGTCCCTCGGCGACGAGTTCGACGCGACCATCGGGGAGGTTGCGGACGTATCCGGTGACGTTGAGGCGCGATGCAACCTGGAGAGCGTGGTTGCGAAAGCCGACGCCCTGGACCCGTCCGGTGAAGTACACGGTCCGGCGCACGGGAGAGGGGGGCACCTTTTCACTACAGGGGCGTCGGGTGGACTGGCGGAGCATGGAGAAATAGACCTCGCGGCCTTGGTCACGGTAGCAGAGTTCGTCCATGTAGGCGCGCATGAGCATGATGCCGCGGCCATTGGGGGTGGAGAGGCGCTCAGCGGAAGTGCAGTCTGGAACTTTGTCCAGGGCAAATCCGCCGCCCTCATCCCGAACGGTGACGACGGCCTTCCGCTCGTTGACGGCGTAGCGGACGGTGACGCGTTTGGAAGGGTCGCAGCGGTTGCCGTGTCGAACGGCGTTGGTGAGCGCTTCTTCGAGGGCCAGTTTCATGGCGAAGCTGGCTTCCTCGGCGTACTGGAAATGTGCGAGTTCGTCGAGGATGCGCTGCTTGGGAAGTGCAATCTCAGCAAGCCTGCTGGGAACGACGCAGACGTTGAAGCTGGCTTCGTTGTCGGGATCGGCGTGGGTCATGGCTGGAGCGGCGGCGATTGGTCGTCTTCCATTCCGCACGAACGCCGTCGCGGGCAGATATTCCCGCTTAGAAGGACTCCATCGCTTCCTCGGTAGTCGCACAGATCTTGAAGAGCTTGTTCAAGCGCGTGATCTTGAAGACCTCGTAGATCGGCGGTGAGATGTCGGCCAGGCGCAGTTCGCCTTTGGCCTGCTCCACCTGCCTGTTCAGCGTAATGAGCATTCCCAGTGCCGCGCTGGACAGGTGCTCCACGTTTTTGAAGCTGAGGAGGAGCTTCGCCTTGCCGCCCAGGGCGACGAGTTTGGCCAACTCCTCGCCGATTTCGGAGATCGACAGCTCTTCGAGGATTTTCCGTTCGGCGAACTCGACGACCTGAACGCCGCTGGTGTATTTGACGCTGACGTGTGACTGCCGATTGGCCATGCTCCCGCGGCTCCTGTTGGCTGAGCTTGAATTCAAGATTCCAAACCCTACAGTCTAGGGGCGCGGGTTGGAAAGTCAACCGCGGCGGCTGCCTGTTTCGCGGGGTGAATGACATGCTCGCTGGACGATTGCGAACCGGGAATTGGGCGATCCCCGTGTGGCGGACACGCGCGGGCCGCGGCACGCGGGGTTGGGTCCAGGGCCGTTGACCTGGAGGCACAATTCTGCCGATGGATCGGCGGGTTGGGTGCGCGGATCGGGGCGAGATCGAAGCGCGGTAGAATGGCGGCAGGCGGGCGTTCGCGCGGCGGCCGGGTGGAGGCTTGGTAAGAAGGGGACTTGATGATTCATCGTGGGGAACTTCGTCAGGGGTGGATCATCGCGGGGGCGATGGGTGTGGTGCTTGCGGCGTCGGCGGACGCCTTCGCGTGGGGACCGGCGACGCACGTTTCGATCGCTGGGACGGTTCTGGACCAGTTGTCGATTCTGCCGGCGGCGATCGCGGTGCTGCTGGCGCGTCACCGGTTTTCGTTTCTTTACGGGAACATAGCGGCGGACATCGTGTTTGCGAAGCGTTGGAGCCGGGTCAAACAGTTCTGCCACCATTGGTCGACGGCGTTCGGGCTTCTCGACTCGGCGGAGGATGAACCGGCGCAGGCGTTCGCGTACGGCTATCTGTCGCACCTTGCGGCGGATACGGTGGCCCATGGAAAGTTCGTTCCTCGTCAGGTGATGCTCTGCGATTGCGGGGTGAACTTTGGGCACTTCTACTGGGAGCTTCGCGCGGACTCCGAGGAGACGGAGGGCACGTGGTCGACGGTGCGTGAGGTGATCGACGTGGACCATGACCGACACCACGCGAGCCTTTCGGGGCACATTCGGGACACCTTCCTTTCGTATGAGCTGAACCGCCTGATTTTCGAGCAGACCAACGCGCTGGCGGCGCGACCGGGGTTTCGGCGGACGGTGTCGACGTGGAGCCGGTTTTCGCGGTTTCCGTTGGCGGCGGAGGTGATGGAGGGGTACCGCGGGGAATGCGTCGATCGGGTGCAGTCGCTGCTGGCGCGAGGGCGTCTCAGCCCGGTGATCCGGGAGGATCCGAACGGAACGTCGGTGTTGATGCAGGTCGGCATTCGTCGGCGCGAGCTGCGGGAGATGCACTTGGGGGGGGTGTCCAGGGAATGGCGTCGGCGCGAGGCGACGTTGGCCGGGGATCCTGGGCGCGCGACGCGCGTCGCGTCGCCGGGAGATGTGTCGGACACGGGAATGGAACTCGATCCCCCCGTGGGGACTGAGAATGCGCCGCGGTTGCGGGGCGACGTCCAGACCTCTAAAATGAATGAGCCGGGCCAGTCGGGCGCGGGCGTCTGATTACCGTATCTTGGGGAGCTCGAATCGTGTTGAAAGCGGATTTGGCTGGAACAACTCTGTTTACGTCCGAGTCCGTCTCGATGGGCCATCCGGACAAGGTAGCGGACCAGATTTCCGACGCGATTCTCGACAGCCTGATCGGTCCGGATCCGCAGGCCAGGGTGGCGGTGGAGACGCTGGTGACGACGGGTTTGGTTGTGGTGGCCGGGGAAGTGACGGTTCACAACGCCAAGGCCAACGACGCGCTGGGACGGGCCGAGGACACGGTTCGCAAGACGATCGAACGGATCGGTTATGACGATGCGGCGGGCGGATTTGATCACCGAAGCTGCGCGGTTCTCCGTGCGATTCACGCCCAATCGCCGGACATCAGCCGCGGCGTTACCGTCGGCGAGGGGGACCATGCGGAGCAAGGGGCGGGCGATCAAGGGTTGATGTTCGGGTTTGCGTGCGACGAGACGGATTCGCTGATGCCGCTCCCGATCCAACTGGCGCATCGACTGGTGGAGCGGCTGGCGGAGCTGCGCGAAGCGGGACGAGTGGAGTGGTTGAGGCCGGACGCGAAATCGCAGGTCACGGTGTCCTACAAGGACGGCGTGCCGGTCGGGTTGCATACGGTGGTGGTTTCGACGCAACACACCCTCGAAGTGATTGATCGGCGGACGGAGGAGATGTCCGCGGAGGCCAAGGAATGGATTGTGCGCGAGGTCATCGAGCCGGTGGTGGAGCGGGAGTGTCCGGGATTCTGGTCAGATGCGGTGGTGCGGCACATCAACCCGACGGGACGGTTTGTGGTCGGCGGCCCGCACGGCGACAGCGGTTTGACGGGGCGGAAGATCATCGTCGATACGTACGGCGGTCGCGGGCGGCACGGCGGGGGTGCGTTTTCGGGCAAGGATCCGTCGAAGGTGGATCGCTCGGCGGCGTACATGGCTCGGTACATCGCGAAGAACATCGTGGCCGCGGGGCTGGCACGGGAGTGCGAAGTGCAGTTGGCCTACGCGATCGGGGTTGCGGATCCGGTCAGCGTTCACGTGAATACGTTCGGTTCCGGGGAGGTCGGCGACGAACGGCTGGCGCGCACGGTATGGGAAGTTTTCCCGCTGAAGCCGGCGCGGATCATCGAGTCGCTGAACCTTCGGCGTCCGATTTATTTTGAAACCGCGCGGCACGGGCATTTCGGCCGCACGGGCGAGGGGTTCACCTGGGAAAAGACGGATCGTGTCGCCGATCTTCGTGCGGCGGCCGGGGTGTTGCAGGCGGTGTAGCCGGGCTTGAGGTCCGCATCGGCGGGCAGGTTGATTTCCGAGCGTCCTGGTTAGCGGGCCGGGGCGCGGCTGACGGCGCGGGGCGTCGTTGGGCGCCGGGTCCGATCATCTCGTCTCAGCAATCGTCGATTCAAGTGTCGGACAAGCGAGTCCCGGATTTCGCCTGACCGATGGGGTTGGACGGCTTGGCGTCTACCCGGACGTTGCGGCGCGGTTATTCCATTTCGTTGCGCCTTTGCATTTTCGCATGTCGAGTCGGTGAATCGCATATTCGATATGGATGACGCGTGGTTGAGACGTCGAGGCTCGCTGCTTGTGGAGGCGGGGACGCTTGAAATCTTTCCTTTTGACCGTACGCCGGTTTCTGACCGCCGAGGAGGTTCCGCGGTGGTTTGGACTATCGGTGGTGCTGATCTATCTGGTCGGCCTGGGGACCGTTGCGCGCGTGGGCATTTCGTTGGCGCGCCGGGATGCGCAAAGTCAGTTCGTGCGCAGCAGCGACTATGCCGCGTCGTTGCTGGCGGCGCATCTCGGCGGGTTGGAGTTGGATCCGTCAGACCCCGCATCGTTGGCAGCCTGTCGAAAGATGCTTCGGGAATTCGCGACGGCGACGTCGGCACGCGCGGCGCGGGTGGTGCACGTCGGACGCGTCATCGCTTCGTCCGAGGTTTCGGACGTCGGAGCTTCGTCGTCCCTCGCGCCGTCGGCGGCGGATCGCGGGGGGCAGGTGGTGGAGACGTGGATCGCGGGGCCGCAGGAGACGCAAGATCGGCTGGTTCAGGTTCGTCTGAGCGACGGAGTCCGCCTTGCCGGCGCCCATCTGGAAGTAGTGCTTCCGGCGGAGCCGGCGGACGCCAGTCGATTGGCGGGTCAGGCGGGGACGCTGGCGGTGGTTCTGGCGGTGCTGGGGGCGTTGGGGGTGGTGTACCGTTGTCTGCGGGAGCAGCTTCGGGGGGTGTGGCGCATTCGGGACCGGCTGGAGTCGCGCAGCGCGAAGATCGAGGAAGATCTTTCATCGCTGCGGATCGGCGACGCACTGGACTCGGTGACCTCCAGTTGGAATGAGCTGGTGGATTTGGCGGAGCGCCTTCTGGCGACGGTGCAACGTGCGGAGGCGAACGAGGAGCTGTCGAAGGCCCTCGACCGGGCGGGCGGCGGAGCGCTGGCGGAGGCGTTGGACGCGTTTCCAGACGGCCTCATGCACATCACGTCGGACGATCGCGTGAGCTACGCCAACGCGGCGGCGCTGAGGCTGCTGGGGTTGGACGCCAACCGATTGAAGAGCACGCGGCTGTCGGATGCGAAGTCTTCGGGCGTGGGGCAGAAGATTCTGCAATTGCTGTGTGCGGCGCGCCATCCGGCGGGGTACTTTGAATCCCGGGCCGAGGTTCTGGATGCGGGGGTTGGATCGGCGTCCGATTCGTCGGACCGCGGCGCCTATCGCATTCAAGTGATTCCGTTGCAGGATGCGGCGCACGAAGGGGAGTGCGTGGTTGCGCTTCGCGACGTCAGTCAGCAGATGCGCACGGACAAGGCCCGCGAGGACTTCGTGGCCCAGGTCACACATGAACTGCGCACGCCGTTGACGAACATTCGCGCGTATACGGAAACGCTGGCGAGCGGAGCATTCGATGATCCGAAGGTGACGAGCGAGTGCTACAACGTGATCACCAAAGAGACGCGTCGCCTTTCGCGGCTGATCGAGGACATTCTGAGCGTCTCCCAGTTGGAGGTCGGATCGATCGAGCTTCAGGTCGACAACGTGGACCTGCGTGCCCTGCTGAGCGAGGGCGTTCGTGACGTCCGGGGACTGGCGGAGGAGAAGAACATTGATCTGCGGCTGGCGTTGCCGTCCAAGTTGGAGCCGATTCGCGGCGACCGCGACAAACTGGCCGTGGTGGTCAACAACATCCTCGGCAACGCCATCAAATACACACCGAGTGGAGGCACTGTTCAGGTCGGCGGTCAGGTCAGTCGCGAGGAGGTGGTGCTGACTTTCAAAGACAACGGAGCGGGGATTGATCCGTCGGAACACGCCCTGGTTTTTGAGAAGTTTCAGCGGGGCAGCAATCCCGAGGTGCAGGCGGAGCCGGGGACGGGCATCGGACTGTACACGGCGCGGGAGATTGTTCGGCGGCACGGAGGCGAGGTGAGCGTGATCAGCGCGCGGAACCAGGGTTCGACGTTCCTGGTTCGTCTTCCGCAGGCGGCGAATCGAGTGACCGAGCACGTGGTGGGCAAGGAGGCAGCGGCGCATGGCTAGCATTCTTATTGTCGATGATGACGCGCACATCGCCCGGGTGCTGTCGATCTGGCTGCAGCGGAACGGGCATCATGCGCGGATCGCCCGGTCGGGGGATGAGGCGATGGAGGTGCTGGAGAATGAGACGGTGGACCTGGTGATCTCGGACTTGAACATGCCGCGGATGGACGGACTGGAACTTGCCCGGGCGATCCGGGAGCGGCGCGGCAGCGAGCTTCCGGTGATCATCCTGACGGCGCGGTGCGATCAGGCGGCGTTGGCGGAGAAGTTTCGGGGGCTTTCGGCGTCGCTGTTCGCCAAGCCCTTCCTTCCGTCGCAGTTGGTTCTGGAAATCGAACGGCGGCTGGGCGCCGAAGCCCGGTAGAGCCTTCACCCATGCCTGCAAACTCCAAGACGAGCTTTTCGTCAACGCCCGCGATGCCGCGCGGCGACGTGGTGGAGCGTTTGCGTTCGCTGGGGGCGGTGTTGGGCGAGGGACCGGAGGCGGAGCTGAGCCGGGGGGCCGGGGCGGCGTACGCGGAAGCGATCGGACAGGTGCTCGCCGAACACGGGGGCATGGCCGACGAGCTTCTTGCGGCGTACGAACAGCTTGGAATCATCTTTGAGATTACGCGGGGACTTCCCGATCTGCGCGATGAAGTCGAGATTCTGGATCGAGTCGTGCAATGCCTGCGGCGCAGTTTCAGCGAGCGGGCGGTGTTTGTGGCGACGAGGGACGAGGTTCACGGCACGTGGCGTCTCCACGGGACGGCGATGAGCGTGGAGCCGATTCTTCAAAGCCTGTTGACCCGGGCGACCGAGCATCGGGGCACGACGGTCGAGTCGATCCCGGCTCGGGCCATGCCCAACGGGATCGCGGAGGTGATGCTCGGTCCGATCCATTCGGGCGCCCATGAGACGGGGTTGTTCGCGGTGCTGGTGATTCTGCGAACGTCGCTGGCGCCGGCGTTTCGGGCCGCGGAGATGATGCTGATCGAGTCGCTGACGGCGTTCTGCGGCGACTTGATCCGCAACCACCGGCTGGTGCGGGAGATGCGGGAGCTTTCGGTGGCCATGGTCCGATCGCTGGTCAACGCGGTGGACCAGAAGGATTCGTACACCTGCGGTCATTCGTTGCGGGTGGCGTATTACGCGACGGAGCTGGGGAAGGAGTTGCATTATGCCGACGCGGACTTGCAGATGCTTCAGTGGGCGGCGTTGCTGCACGACGTGGGCAAGATCGGCATCCGCGACAACGTCCTGAATAAGGAAGGGAAGCTGACCGGCGAGGAGTTCGCGCACATCAAGGAACATCCGACGCGCAGCCATCGCGTCGTCCAGGGTGTTCCGCAACTCGCCGAGGCGCTGCAGGGCATTCTGCATCACCACGAGCGGTTCGACGGGTCGGGCTACCCGGACGGGCTGCGCGGGGAACAGATTCCGCAGCAGGCGCGGGTGATCCAGATCGCCGACGTGTTCGACGCCCTGACGTCCAACCGTTCCTATCGCAAGGCCTACGGTTGG
Organism: Planctomycetota bacterium; assembly: GCA_038043285.1. GTDB lineage: Bacteria > Planctomycetota > Phycisphaerae > UBA1845 > UBA1845 > JBBTCJ01. Next base: position 8,757 of record JBBTCJ010000001.1, read on the forward strand.
AGGGAGGCGCTGCAGATTCTGGCGGAGGAAGCCGGCAAGACGATCGATCCGAATCTCCAGCGAACCTTTGACGCGATGATGCGCGAACGACTCGAACATTGTGCGGAAGCATGGCCGCGGATGGTGGCGCGGGCCGGTGAGTTCGCCGGCCCCACGCCGGCGCACGATCCGAGGAGAGGCGAGGAGGATGCGCGGGGGTCATGAGAATCGATCGGCGAAGGGTGGGAACCGTGGACGTGCTGGCGCCGGTGGGGGCCTTGATCGACCAGGAGGGCGAGTCCTTCGTCGCCGAACTGATCGTGCGTGCCCGATCGGCGAACGCGCGGGTCGTGGTGGCGATGAACGACGTTCCGTGCATGGACAGCGCGGCGTTGGAGGGGTTGCTGACGGCGGCGGACGCGATGTCGGATCGGGCCGCGGCGCTGAAGTTGGCGGGGCTGACGGGAACGTGCCGGGAGATTCTGGAAATCACCGGACTGGCGGGAAGGTTCGGACTTTTCCGCGAGGTTCAGGACGCGGTGAGGAGTTTTCTATAGTCATCGAATCACCAGAGGGAACGAGGGTCCGCGATCGTGCCGAAGCTTGCCATTGAAAACCAGGTTCGTCTGGGCGACCAGCTCGTCCGGGACGGGCTGATCACGCCGGAGCAGCTTGCCGAGGCGCTCGCCCGGCAGAAGCAAGCCGGGGTGCGAATCGGCGCGGCGCTGGTTCAGATCGGGGCGATCACCGCGGACGCGCTGGTGGCGTCGCTGTCGAAATCGCTTCAGGTGAAGGGGGTAGTGCTGCGGCATGGACTCATCGACACCAAGGTCGCCAAGCTGATTGAGCGCGAAGAGGCGGAACGGCTTCGGGTGCTGCCGCTGTTCCGGGTGCGGGACGAGCTGACGGTGGCGATGACCCAGCCGAAGTCGATCCCGACCATCGACCGGCTGGCGCAACTGACGGGCGTCCGCATCCGGCCGGTGCTGGTCTTGGAGGAGAACCTGGCGGAGTTCCAGACCAAGTATCTGGCGGAGGAAGTCAACGTCGACTCGTTCCTGGCTTCGATTGATCCGGCGGACGTGCAGATTGACGAGAATGAGGCGATCGACGAAGGCCCGATCACGGACCTGGACAAAATGGTGGCGGGCAGTCCGGTGGTGAACCTCGTGAATCTGGCGATTCTCAACGCGTTGCGCGCCGGGGCGAGCGACGTGCACATTGAGCCGGACCGCGACGCGACGCACATTCGATTTCGCGTGGACGGTCAACTGCGCGAGGCGATCAAGCCGCCCAAGGGGCTGCACGCGGCCATCGTGTCGCGGGTGAAGGTCATCGGGCGGATGGACATCGCGGAGAAGCGTCTGCCGCAGGAGGGGCGAGTGCACCTGGTGGCCGACCGGCGGGAGATCGACCTGCGGGTTTCCAGTATGCCGACGGTTCTGGGAGAGAAGATCGTTCTTCGCATTCTGGACAAGAGCAACCTCAGCTTCGAGCTGAATACGCTCGGAGTTCGCGGACACGATCGGCGGGCGATCGAGGCGATGGCGCGAAGTCCGTATGGACTGATCCTGGTCACCGGTCCGACGGGGAGCGGCAAGACTACGACGCTGTACTCGTGCCTGGACCTGCTGCGCAGCGAGGCGACGAACATCGTCACCATCGAGGATCCGGTGGAATATCAACTGCCGCTGGTGAACCAGGTCCAGGTCAACGAGCGAGTGGGATTGAACTTTGTTCGGGCTTTGCGTTCGATCCTGCGCCAGGATCCGGACGTGATCATGGTGGGGGAAATCCGTGACGAGGAGACGGCGCGGGTGGCGATCCAGGCGGCGCTTACCGGGCACCTGGTACTTTCGACGCTGCACACGAATGACTGCCCCGGCGGGGTGATGCGGCTGCTGGACATGGGGATCGAACCCTACCTGATTTCGTCGTCGGTGCTGGGCTTCGTCGCCCAGCGCTTGGCGCGGAAGATTTGCCCGGCGTGCAAGACCTCCTACTACCCGCCGGCGGAACTGCTTCGAAACGTCGGCTGGGAACGGCGGACCACGGAGTTGTTTCATCGGGGTGAAGGGTGCCGCGAGTGCAACAACACGGGTTTCCGTGGGCGGACCGGAATCTACGAGGTCATGGTGTTGGATCAGGAACTGAAGCGATTGGTTCAAAATCGTTGTTCGGAGACCGACATGCGCGTCCATTTGGCCGAGGAGGGGTGGCGGACGCTTCGAGAGAAGGCGCTGGATCTCGTTGAAGGCGGCGAATCCACGCTGGAGGAAGTGCTCCGCGTGACACGAAGCGAGTCGCTGGACGTGGCGGACGAGGTCGAAGCGGCGACGCCCGTCGCGGCGGGGTAGTGGTCCGACCCACCTAAATCTTCGGGTTTCGGAAGGACCGTTCCTTCAGGGTTGCGGCTCTGATAAACGGCGGGGTCCGCTCCCTCACGGTCGCGGCTCTGATAAAAACCGGTCGGTGGTTTGAACAGAACGGCAAGCGTGAGCAAGCAGAGGTTGAAGTGCTCGCAGAATCAGGCGTATCGAGGCAGTAGCCTCGCGTCGGAGCGGAGAACGTCGGGATGCTGTTGACCTATGAGGCCATCGATGGAACGGGCAAGCGTTGCCGGGACACGATCGAGGCGACCAGCGCCCAGGCCGCTTCGACCCGACTCCGCGGCGAGGGTCTCTTCGTCACCCAGATAGCCCACGAGCTGCCCGGCACTCGCGTCGAGGGGAGGGCTAGTCCGCCCGCCCGACGCCTGCCGCTGAAGGTGCTGGTTCAGGTCACGCGGCAGTTGGCCATGCTGCTTCGCGCCGGGTGCGGCGTTGTACCCGCGCTGGCGGCGATCCAAAAGCAACTCAAACGACCCGAACAGCGGGCGCTGGTGTCGAGGATGATCGCCGATTTGGAGGATGGGACGACGCTGACGGAGGCGTTGCGGCGGCACCCCGGCGTGTTCGGAGCGGTTTACCGGGCGATTGTCGCGGCCGGCGAGGCCAGTGGATCGCTGGGGCAGATGTTCGACCGGCTCGCGGTGATCGTGGCGAAGTCGCGCGCGTTGCGCAAGAAACTTCTCGGTGCTCTGGCCTACCCGGCGCTGCTGATTGGGATGTGCTTCCACATCCTGCTTGTTTTGTTGTTCTTCGTGCTCCCTCGGTTTGACGGGATGTTCAAGCAGCTCGGCGTCGAGACTCCGTCAGTCACCAAGGCCCTTCTTGCGGTCGGATCAGCGCTTCAGTCGTATTGGCCGGTGTTCGTGCTTGCGGCCGGAGCGCTGGGGGCCGGCGGGGCGTGGTTGGCGACGTCCACGCGTGGCCGTCAGAGAATCTCCAATTGGCAACTGCATATTCCCGGGCTAGGCCCGCTGCGTTCGCGTCTGATTCAGGGCCAGGTGTTTCGGACGATGGGCATGTTGACGGAGAGCGGGGTGGGCGTTCTGGAGACGATCGAACTGGTTCGCGGCGCGACCGGCAACCGCCGATTCCAGGGCCTGTTCGACCAGATGCAGGCGTCGGTGAGCGGGGGCGGGCGTTTGAGCTACGCCCTCGAAACATCGGGACTTATCGACCCGTCGCTGTGCCAGGCGATCCATACCGGCGAGGACAGCGGCAATCTTGGCGAGGCGCTTACCTTCTGCGCCGACGTGCTCGATGAATCCAATGAGGAAACGATCGTCGTGCTGACGAGGTTGATCGAGCCGGCGATTCTCATCGGGATGGGGGCGGTTGTCGGCGGCGTGGCAATCGCACTGTTTCTGCCGCTGTTTGATCTGACGTCGGCGATTCGTTGATTCGGGGTGGGGCATGAAATTGGCGACCGCAATCCTGGCTCGCACGCGCTCCTCGATTGGGCTGGACATCGGCGCGACGGGCGTCCGCGCCGTGCAGTTGGTGCGCACGGGGAACGGTTTCGTCGTCGAAACGGCGATCGCCATGGCGGGCAGCTTGTCCGTGGGCGGCTCGGAGAAATCGGCGATGGACCCACGTCGTCTGAGCCAGGCTCTGGCTCGCGCCGGATTCCGCGGCACGAAGGCGGCAGCCGTACTGAGCATGCCGGACGTGACGTTCCACGTGTTGGACCTTCCACCCGTAGCCTTGGACCAGTGCTCGGCGACGGCGCGACAGATCGTGTCGTCGGAGGTCGTCCGGCTGACGGGAATGAGCGGCGGCGAGTTTCAGGCCGTGCATTGGAAGCTCCCACCGTCGCAGGTGTCGGGACCGAACGCCATGGCGGTCTGCGCCTCGCGAACGGTGGTCGGCGAGATCCTGGCCCTTTGCCGAAGCAGCGGACTGCATTGTTTCAGCGTCGATGCGTCGCCGACGGCGCTGGCGCGGTTCGGCGCGGTTCTTGACCGGCGTCCCGACGGCTGCGTCTGGGGGGTGCTGGACGTCGGGGAACGGCAGTCGCGGCTGACGCTGGTCCTGGAGGGCGTGCCGGTCTTGGTCCGGGCGGTCGGTTCCGGGTCGCAAGTCTGGACGCAACGAATCGCCAAGTCGTTTGATCTGTCGCCTCAGGCGGCCGAGGTTCATAAGCGCGACGGCGGCATTTCGGCGGCCGCCGCGGAGGGCGGCTTGCCGGGAGTGGACGTTCCCGAATCGAAGCTTCCGTCGCTGATCCTCGGGGCCATTCGCGGCGAATTGACCGATCTCGCTGCGCAAATCAAACGTTCCTACGAGTACGTTCTAGGCTGTCATCCCGATCGTCGCGCCGGGGATTTGGTGTTGTGTGGAAGCGGCGCGTTGTTGCGGAACCTGGCGGAGTTTCTTGCTTCATCCCTGGGGATTTCCGTTCGGCCTGCGTCGTCGTATCTGGGCGGAGCGGGGTGCCGTCTTAAGCTTTCGTCGAGCTGCCAGGAACCGATCGAGCGATTGGGCGCGGCGATCGGGTTGCTGGTGGAGGAGGACGATGCCGCGGGTTAGGGTCAACCTGATTGCACCGGACTTGCTTGCGGCCCAGTCGCGGCGTCGGCGCATCCGGTGCTGGACCTGGGTGGTGGTGCCGGCCTGCGCGGTGTATGCCGCGCTGTGGGTCGCACAGGCGTTCGCCGGCAGCGATCTGGAGCAGCTTCGACTTGAATTGCAATCCCGATCCCGCCAACTGCATGCGTTGCGTGCGGAGGTCGTTGACCTGGATTCGAGGTCCAGCGCGGTTGCGGATCAGCTTCGGCGAGCCGCGGCGCTGCAGGAAAAACGGAGGTGGTCGGCGGTCCTCGGCCTGCTGTCCGAGACGATGCCGCACGGGTGTTGGCTGGCGTCCGTGGCGACGGATCCGGCGGTTCCCGGTGCGGCGCCGAGCGGCGGAGTTTCTGCGGCGTCTCCGGCGGCAAGCCCATCGACAACGGCGGGCCAGCCGCCAGGGGCGACTTCGCCCAAGCCGATGGTGATTGATGCGCCGCGTCGTCTGCGGGTCATCGGCTTCGCCGCGGATCCTGAAGCACCTCTTGCTTTTGTGGGCAACCTAAAGGCGACGCAGGTGTTTCGCGACGTGAGTCTGGAGCGTTCGTTGCGCGAACCCTCGGAGGATGCGCAAAGGTTTCGGTTCGACATTCTTTGCGAATGGTGAGCATGAACGACCCTCGAAACGGCAAGGTCTGGATGGTCGATGTCGTGGGCGGCGCGGTGTTGGCGGCAGCCCTCGCCGGGGCCGCATGGTCGCTGCTGATCGACGGAGCGGCGATCTCCCAGCAGAGGGAGTCGACGGTGGCGGCGCTAACCGAGACGAACCGTGCGCTGAAAGCACTTCAAACGGGAATGGAACGAGTTCGGACGGAGCTTTCAACGCGTCAATCCGAGCTGGCCGCGACTCCGCCTCTGCCGCGGGAGCCGCGCGTCGAGGAGTATTTTGCGGCGGTATCGGCGGCGGCGGGGCGGCATGGTCTCCGCCTGGTTCGGCATCAGCCCCTTCCGTTTCGGGTTTACCCCGGGCTGTCGGAGCAGCGCTATGCGTTGGAGGTGGTGGGCGCGTCGCCGGACCTGGCGGCTTTCCTCGTCGAAGTCGAAGAAAGCGGATTCGCGGCCGACGTCAGCTACTTGCAGATTCAGGCGGCCTCCGGCTCCGCCGGGTCAGGGGAGGGCGAGCGCGTGGCTACGTTGACCTTCAGCGTGTTCGCCGCGACGGAAGGAAAGGGCGGTTGAGACGATGTCGGCGAGCAAACGGCGAACGTATCTGACGTTGATCGGTGTTGGATTGGTCGCCCTGTTGGTCGATCGGTTCATCCTGCCCGCATCCGTCACGGGGGCCGAGGCGCTGCCGGGAAATTCGGCAGGATCATCCGCGAATCCGGCGCCAACGGTGCTCCAGCCGCAGTCTCGCGTACCGCCGGTCGGTACGACGTCGGGTTCGCCAGCCGGGCTAGCGATGGGCGTTCCGGAGATTCCGTTTCCCCGTGGTGCAGAGCGTTTTGCGATCCACGGCGTATTCCCGGACTTGTTCGCGCGTCCGACGGATCGGGCGGGCGAAGCGGCAGGCGATTCTCTCGGTTCCGCGAAAACGCCGGATCGCCCCGGATATCTCGAATTCGAGACCCGCCATCGCGTTTCCGCGGTGATTTCAAATGATGACGGACTTCGGATCGCGGTCATCGACGGCTCGCGCGTGGGCGCGGGGGGATTATTGGACGCCTGCACGCTGGTAGCGATCACCGGGCGCGAGGTTCGCTTCCGTTGCCACGACGGCGAGGCGGTGCTGGTCGTAGGCGAGGGTCCGAAAAACACGAAACCCTAAAGTGAACGGGCGCGGGCCTCGATACTCCTTTCAAGCTGTTCCACGGAAATCCGCCGCAGTATCGGCTTCAACGTCGACCGACGAACGCGGCGACTGGAAGGATCGGTGAGCTTCCCATGATGATGAAATCATCCAAGACCCGAGCGTTCAGTTTGGTGGAGTTGGTCATCGTCGTGGTGATCATCGGCGTGATCGCTGCGATTGCGGTCCCGCGCATCAGCCGCGGGGCAAAGGGCGCCGGCGAGTCGGCCGTTCGTGGGAGTCTCGCGGGTCTGCGGAACGCGATCGACATGTATTCGGCTGAGCACAACGGCGCGTGGCCGGGCGCCGATGGACTCGAAGCGACGCTGACTCGACAGCTTACGGAACAGACCACCGCCGCGGGAGTCGCGGGGACGGACTTCGGACCCTATCTGCGCAAGGGATTTCCGCCGATTTCGGTCGGTCCCAACGCCGGCAAGGCGACCGGAGTGATTCTTACCAACGTTGCTCCGCTCGCCGTCGATGAAGCTCAGACGACCAAGGGTTGGGTGTACAACTACACCACCGGCGAGTTGATCGCCAACACCGACGATCTGGACAGCAACAGCACGGCGTTCAGCGCCTATTAGGCGCCGGGCGCGATCCTGACATGAGGGGCACGGGGATGATGCACGATCCTCGTGCCCGCTTTGTTGTCCCAACCGGGCGTCGGCGCAGTCTTCGTTGCGCCGGCCTCCGGGTGAAAGCGAGGAGCCGAGGGATTCGGCAACCCAGGAGGCGATCATGGTGACGGACGAGAACATGGCTGTTTCGCGACGTCTGATTTACGCGTCGATGGCCATTCTTTTTCTGGCCATCTTCATCGGCGCCTACGGCAACGCGAATCCGGTCTACCTTGCGGTGGGGTTCATCGGTGAGATTATTCTCGTGGCCACCGTGCACCTTTCGAGCGTGATTCAAGGGCTTCGCCGACAGTTAATGAATGCCGGGGAAGCCACGCCGCTTGGCGCCGGCGCCGCAGCGGGCGGGCGATCCCGAAAGTCTTCCCGCGGGCAACGGTCCGGCTTACCGGATGCCCGGCCGGGCGTTAGCGGACCCTTCCGGCGGGCCTTGGACTACGTTCGGCGTATCGTAGATTCCAAGTAGAGTCCGAGAGTTCCACTGGGTCGCAATGGGGACGACCTCATGTCCAGGCGCCGACGCAATCGGCAGGCTGAGCGTCGCTTGTCGGCGTTCACGCTCGTCGAGATGGTGATGGTGGTGACGATCATCGGGATCATCGCCGCCATCGCGGTTCCGCGCATTTCCACCGTAGGTACCCGAGCTTCAGCGACCGCCCTGGAAGCCACGCTCGCCAACGTCCGAAAGGCCATCGACTGCTACTTCGCCGAGCACGGGAAGTTTCCCGGATATGATCCATCCACCAGCGTGGCTGATGGAAAGTATTTCGTGCAACAGCTCACGATGTATACGGACGCGGCGGGGAAACCCAACGCCACGGCCGGCTCGAACTTTCCGTTTGGTCCGTACCTACGAGCGCCGTTTCCGCACAACCCGATGAATCGGCTGGATACGGTGCACGTCCGGGCTACCCGCGCCGATCCCAATCCCGCGGGTGGTTCGGTGGGTTGGGTCGCGGTCCTGTCGACGGGCGACTTCGGCGTGAGCGCGACCGATCCGGACCTCGAGAAGATCGGGATCGTGACTCCAGAGGGGAAGTCGCGCGTTCTGGCGACGCAATAGTGATCGTTAGCGAGCGCAGCAATGAACGGGCGAGCCGCAATCATCCGTAGCTTTGGCAAGACCCGGAATATTCCACAAGCGCGCAACGTGTCAGCAAGCGCTTCCAACCTCGGAGCGGAGCGGATGGCCTTGGCCGCCAGAGGGTTTTCGCTCGTCGAAATCGTAGCTGTCGTCGTCATCCTGGGCATTATCTCCGCCATGGCGGCCCCGCGCTATGCTCAATTTGTCGGCCGTCAACGAATCGAGGCCGCCGCTCGGCGGGTCGCCCTGGACATTGCTCTCGCACAGCGACAGGCGAAACTGACCGGCGCGGCCAGGTCGATCATTTTCGACGCGGTCGCGGATTCCTATCAGCTCCCCGGGGTGACCGACCTCGACCACCCTTCGCTTACCTACGGCGTGCAACTCTCGGCCGAACCGTACCGTGCGAACATCGTGTCGGCGACGTTTGGGGCCGACTCGACTCTCATTTTCGATGCCTTTGGCGCACCCGACAGCGACGGTAACGTCATCATCGCGGTGGGAGCCGCTCGACGGACGGTCAGCGTTTCCGCCGAAACCGGCGGCACGTCGATCATCGTCGGAATCCCCGGACCGTTGGGCGGACAGGGCGGGGGCGCGCAATGAAACTTCATGATGCGAACCTGTGCAGGCGAAGAGCCTTCACGCTGGCGGAGTTGCTGGTCAGCATGGTGATTGTCTCGGTCCTGATGGGCGGGATTGCTTCGGCCATCGTCGTCGCCAGCCGCAGCATCCCGGATTCGACGAGCGCCCCGGCAGTTATGCTCGAGGCGGCCAAGGATCTCCACATGATCTCCGCGGAACTTCAGACCGCCGCATCGGTGTCTGAGCGGCTCGCCAACGCCATGACGTTTACGGTCCCCGATCGCAACGGCGACGGAACGTCGGAAAAGCTCCGTTACGCCTGGTCCGGTACGGCGGGCGACCCGCTCACCCGACAGTACAATGATGGGACTGTCGTCAATGTGCTGGCCGACGTGCGGGAATTCGGCCTGACGTACAACGCTCGTGTGACCTCGGCGACGACCACTCAGACGGTGACCAGCGAGACCGCGGAGAGCATCCTCGCGTCCTTTACCGGCTGGACCGGCGTGACCTACACGGATTCTGCGACCGATCCAAGCCGCTGGGCATCGGAGTATTTTGAGATCAGCATTCCCGCAGACGCACAAGCCCTGCACGTCACTCGGGTTCAGCTCAAAATGAAGGGGTCGGCCACGTCGCCGGGGACGACGGTCACGGTGGCCCTTCACAAGTCCAATGGGGCCGGCAGCCCCGAGCCGCAGGCGACGCCGCTGGGAAGTCCCCTTACCGTTTCAAGCCCGACCTCCACACTGGCGCAATGGGTGAGCTTCTCGTTTCCCGACCTGGTTATCCCCAATCCCGCGGCTGACTATTGCCTGGTGGTCAGTGGATCCACGCTCGGGGCGGCGTATACGCAGTACCAGTACTCGAAGACCGGTCCGGCGGACGTGATGAAGTTTCTCTGGACGACGGATTCCGGCGCGATCTGGAATCCCAAGACGACGCTTCGCGACCAGTACGAGATGCCGTTCTACGTCTATGGTTCGTTCCAGAAAACGACAACGCAGCAAGTGTCCAGCAGTCGCTATTTCCTGCAATCGGTCGGCATGAAGTTGCGTACGGGCGCCGACGCGACGACACGGGTCTCGACGGCCGGGCGCCTGCTCAACGAACCGGAGGTGGTTGGACCATGACGCGAAGGACGCTGTCCCGATCCGATCGTCGAATCGGATCCATGACGACGCTTTGTCGCGGATTCACGCTGGTCGAGTCGGCCATTTCCGTTGTGCTCGTCAGCGGTCTGCTGGTGGTGGCGCTGGACTTGGCCGGCGCGAGCGTGACCGGGCACGTCGCCGCCGCCGACCGCACTCGCGCCATGTTGCTCGGGCAGGAATTGATGACCGAGATCCTCAGTCAAGCCTACAAGGAGCCGATCGACACGCCGGTGTTCGGGACCGAGGGCAGCGAAGTTACGTTGACCCGATCTGGATTCGATGACGTGGACGACTACAACACCTGGGCCGCCACGCCGCCCCAAGCGAAGGACGGCACGCCCGACGCGACGCTTGTCGGGTGGAAGCGGATGGTTTCCGTCGAATGGGTCGATGCCCATGACCTTAGTTTGCAGGTAGGTGCAGAGCAGGGCGTCAAGCGAATCACCGTACGCGTGGCCAAGAACAATGTTGTCCTGGCGTCGCTGACTTCGTTTCGCACGTTCGGCGCGGGGAAGGCGGAGGGGCGGTGATGAACCTCGCGCTTGAATGTGTTCGTCGCGCGTCTTCTACTGGCCAGCGGCAGGCTGCTCCCCTTGACGCGAAGTGTCAAGGGTCAGCCCGCGCGATGCGGTCCAGTCAACGGCGCGGCAGCGCCTATGTGGTCGTGCTGGGCACGGCCATGATCGTCAGCACCATCGGGCTGACGGCATTGCTGGCGCTTCGCGTCGAGCGACGAACCCAGGAGGACGACGGCGATCTGCTGAGCGCGAGGCTCAACGCCAAGGCCGCGATCGAGGTTGGGATGCAGCGGATTGTCGCCGACGCGAACTGGCGGACGACCTATCCCAGCGGCGTCTGGGAAGCGTCAAGGCGGATCGGAAGCGGCAGTTACACGCTCAGCGGCACGGACCCCGACGATGGTAGCCTCGCGGACATGGAGACCGATCCGGTGGTCCTCACGGCGACCGCGACTTCCGGTCGCGCGAGCCACACGCTTCAGGTCACCCTTGCCGCACAGACCGTTCCCCTCGGCTGTCTTGGCGTGAGCCTGCACGCCAACAACGACGTCTTTTTCACCAGTGCAACCGTACAGAGCAACCAGACGATCAGCGCCAACAACAGCGTAAGTTCAAATACTTCGACGGTCGCCGCCGCGGTGGAGGCCGTCAACGCGGTGAACGGGACCGGGTACACAGGAACGACGACCATCGGGGTCGCGCCGCGATCCGTTCCAAACCCCACGACAGTTTTCGACTACTACAAGAGCAACGGAACGCCCATTGCAATCGCCTTGCTACCCCTGGTGGCTGGAGTGAGGACGATCGGCGAGACCCTGCTCAGCCCGGCGGCGAACCCGTTTGGACCGACCAATGCCGAAGGAATCTATGTCCTCGACTGCCAGAGCCAAATGCTCCACGTCCGCAACTCCCGGATTGTCGGGACGCTGGTGGTCCTCAACGCCGGCAGCGGATCCGCCGTGTACGGCTCCGTGAATTGGGAGCCTGCCGTGGCGAACTACCCGGCATTGATGGTGCAAGGAGCGATTAACCTCGTCTACACGGCCACGGAATTGTCCGAGAGCGTTCTCGGCAAGAACCTCAACCCCGCCGGCACGCCTTACCTCGGGGCAAGCGACGTGGACACAACGGACACCTATCCCTCCAGGATCAAGGGGATCGTTTATGGCTCCGTGGACATTGGAACTTCGATCGGTTCGCTTCCGAGTGCACCATCCCCCAACGTGGCTGTTGCCCTCGACGGTGTACTCGTTGTAGGAGTGACGCTGAACTTCTCCAATCCAAGCCCGCCGGACGCGTTCAGCCTGTCGCTGACGTACCTCTCAACATTCTACGACGACCCACCCCCCGGATTCCGCGAAGTCGTGAACATGGTCGTTCTTCCGGGGAGTTGGAAGCAGGTCGTCCCGTGACGACGTTCTTTGAGGTCGAGGACGTTGCTGTGGCGCCGTAAGCAAAAAGGGCACGGACCTTACCCGTGCCCTCTCAGGTCATCATGGGCGCCCCCGATAGGCGTATTGTTTGTATCCGTCCAGCGATCGCCACGTGGGCATTTTTTCGGGTCGCAGATGGACCGCTCCCTCACGGTCGCGGCTCTGACAATAGACGACCCGCCGTTTGAACAGAGCCGCGACCGTGAGGGAGCGGAGACTCGCCTACCTGCGCCATCAGGGGCGTTGGCGCACTAACTAGTTGCAACTGGAACCGCTCGCCCGAAGCGTGTCGCCGGCGTCAATCTCGAAGTTCCAGTTGGCGTCCAACCACACTTCCATCGTCATGCACACCGTCCCGCCCCCGGTAATGTCCGTCGCGGCAAGCGTGTGTCCGCTCGCATTCCCGGAGGGGTTGGTGATCGTCGCCACGGCCCCGGTACCGATCCCGGACACGACAACGATGTACTGGGATCCGGGCGTAAAATCCGTAATCGCAACCTGAACCTCGGTGACCCCCAGTCCTGCGTTGTAGTTGGCAATCGCCATTCCGTCCGCCGTCGCCTTCTCCGGGGCATACGGCGTGACGGCGAAGACTTTGACCGCCTTGGCATAAGCGAAGGAAGCCAAACCGCACAACGCCAACACGCACGCAACATGTCGCAACTTTCTCATGCCTGCACCTCCACGAGAGCTGAAATGGCGCCCGATGCGGGCCGTCGCCCGACGCGACGGTTGGGGATTCCGCATGTAGGCCGCGCTAGATTACACGAATAATGTTAATGGAGTCAATCAAAAAATGTCTCAATTTGACGCCGCTGACTATCTATATTGCCAAGGTGCCCTGTGTTGCCGAAACTTGGGTGGTTTGGAGTCACACATGTCATGTTCTGGAACGCCATTTGAGGTTAGTTGCGCATGGGCGGGTGCTGGCGGGCGGTTGAAGACGAAGGGAGCGGGGTTCGTTCGCACGGGTTTCGCACCCGACCCGTTCGCCGCCCGAAGGCGTCACAGACCCGTCAAAACCTGAGGCCGAAAACCAGCGTCACTGAGCCATGGGCTTAGCGGACGAAGCAGAGTCCCGCTGGCGCGAAAAGGGACACTAAGCGTCTTGAAACGAGTTGCACAGGGCCTTGAGCCTGCCTATCGTCCTGCAAGGGGACGATGAGCATCCAACCGAGGCGATCTCTATTGCGTGGTTTGCGGGGCGAAGCGACCGCGCGACCAACCGATTTCGACCCAACCGGCGTCACGCCATCACTGCGATGGGGACTGTTGGTGTGGATCGTCGGCGTTGCCTATGGATCGCTCATACCCTTCGACCTCCGATCCGGCGTTCTGGAGACCCTGTGGTCGGTGAGCCTATCGCGGATTGCGGTGATTGGGCCTCCGACGGTCGAGGACGTGGTGGTCAACCTGGCGGTGTATGCCCCGCTGGGGGTGCTGACGGCACTGGCGGCCGGGGGTCGGCATCGAATGCTGATGCTTATGTCGGGGGGCGCTCTCGGGGCGGTGGTGAGTCTCGGTCTTGAGCTGGCGCAGACGGCCATCGCGTCGCGCGTCGCGTCATGGGGCGACGTTTTCCTAAACGTTCTGGGCGTCCTGTTGGGGGTAGTCGGGACGCTCCATGCGGCTCCCTGGTTTCATCGGCTTGCAGCGCGGGCGCGAATCGGGCTGCGGTCGCGGCCATTTTCCGCGCTGGCGGCGGGTCTTACGCTGGGGCTGTTTCTCTATCACCTTGCTCCCTTTGATTTCGTGACCGATACCCAAGGGCTTCACCGGGGCTTCTTGCGGGCACGTTGGAACCTGTTTACCGCCGCCGGGGACGGTTCGCTGGCCGCTCCGCTGAAGCCGTTGGTGCAGCAGCTTCGTGCGGCGGCATGGTTCAGTTTGCTTGGGTACCTGTTGGCGCTGGCAGGTCGCGAGGCCTGGCGGAGCGTCGGCGTCTCCCTGGCGTCGGCGATCAAACATGCAGGGGTTGTGGTGCTGCTCATCGAAACCCTGCAGATCTTCACGCAGTCGCACGTCTTTGATCTTGGAGCGATCGTCCTGCGGATCGGCGCGGCAGGGTTCGGCGCCTGGAGCGCGGTCTTTGTAGTGGACGCATTGACCGGTCCGGCGTGGCGCGTTCGGATTTCCGATGCCTTTCCGCTGCCGCTGGTCGGTCTGGTGGTTGCCGGTCAGTGCCTGCTGATGGTGGCGGAGACCTCCGGCGCAGGCGGATGGTCGCTCGTCGGTCTGACCTCGCTACGGTGGGGGAGGCTCCCTTTTGAGTCCGCGTGGAGGAGTTCGGCCGTCTCAGCCGTGCCGGACCTTGTCGCGGAAGCAGCGGTGTACGGCGCGATGGCGTGGGGTATTGCCTCGCTCTTGAGTCGACTCGATCCAAGACAGGCGGATTGGCAGGCGGCCGGAATCGTGGTGGTGCTGTGCGCGGGTTGCGAAGGCCTTACGGCAGGGTCGCGTGGTTCGGCGGTCGACCTCACGAACGTCATCATGGCGGCGTTCAGCGCCTCGGTCGTGGTGTGGGCTCGCGGGGCGCTGCGCGGGTTCCTCGGCGTGGCACCGCCGGCGACGGTTGCGACCTCGTCGAGCAACCGCCGGCTGGAGCGGGGGCCGCCGGTGAGCTAGCGAACGCAGCAGGGGGTGTGCCGGCTATTCCCCATCGGAACCCGGGGTATCGGGCAACGGTTCAGCCGGGTCGAAAGGTTCAGTCAGGTCAGGCAGCGGACCGAGGTCCACGTTTCTGGCGAGGCGGACTTCCACACTAAACGCCGCGTCGTCGCGTTCCACGTCAAGGCGGACGAGTTCGCCCGCGGGGATCATGTACAGAGCCTGCACCAGGCTCCCGAAGTGACGGATGTCCTCGCCGTTGGCCCGCAGGATGCGGTCGCCGGGGATGACGCCGACTTCCAGAAGCGGGGACGGGTCGGCGATGTTTTGGATGACCACGGCCTTGGGTGACCGCGGATCGACAACGATACCAAGCCAGCCGCGATAGAACGATCGACCCTTGAGCAATTCCGCGGCGATGCTCTCCACCCGCTCCTTGGGCAGGGCGAAACCGATGCCGGCGTCGTAGAACTCGACGCCGGCCAGTTCTCCGGGACGCTGAGCCATCGGAACGCATATCCCCAGGACGCGACCTTGAAGATCGCATAGCGGACCGCCGTAGTTGGCCGGGCTGAGCTTTGCGTCCGTCTGGATGGCGTTGCCGTGCATGCGATTGAGCGCGCTGACGATCCCAACCGTGACGGCGGGACTGTCGCCGCCGAATCCCAACCCCAACGCGACGGCCCACTGCCCGACTTCAATCTGATCGCGTGGCACCCACTCCGGTGGGGTCAGGCCGCCGGCGTCGATTTTGAGTAGTGCAAGTTTGCGAACCTGGTCCCGAGCGACGAGATCCGCGGCGAGTCGTCTGCCGTCGGCCAGGGTCACGGTGATCAGCGCCGGCTCACGGACGAAGTTGAAACTGCTGGCGAGGATGTATCCGTCGGGTCGAAAAACCAATCCGGTTGTCGGACCCTCGGCGACGACGAACTCGGAACCGGCAGTGTCGCGGAAAGGGAGCTGGGAGCGTTGCCTTGGGCGAGCTGGACCGCCCTGATCCTCCCCCTGGTCATCGTCGTCGAGGTTGGGCGTTGGCGCCTGGGGGTTGTCCGTGGGCTGGGCGCCGCCGACGGTGTCGATGCGCACCAGCGACGGGCGTAACCGTTCCGCGATGCGTTGGAATTGCTGCTGCGTGGAGCGCAGCAGCGTCGCTTCGTCGCGGCCATCGGCGAAGACGCAACCTGCGCCGACCAGCAAGGCGACGGCTGCAATCGCCGACCGGAGGTCGGAGGCGCGTTCGGATCGGGATGCGGTTTTCCGGTTGCGTTGAACGAGCATTTACGGAGACTCCGGCTTCGTCGAGGGATGGCCATCGTCGGAAGGCTTTGCTTTGCCGCGAGGCAACACCTGGGTCGTGAGCACCTGCCGTCCACGGCGGATCACCAGCTCAATCGCCTCGTCCGGACCGAGACGCTCCAGGCGTTCTTCGTAGGCGTCGATGTCGGGAACCGCCCGGCCGTTGATGGAGAGTATGACGTCGTCCTTCCGGATGTCCGCCTGAGCGGCGAGCGATCCCCGTTGGACCCGCTCGACGATGGGCGGCAGGCTCTTGTACCCCGTGCGGGTCAGCCGAATCCCGATGTCGATGGTTTCTTTGCCATCGTCCGGCCCGGCAGCGCTTTCCGGTAGAGCAATCGTGGAGGATACCGCGTCCGCAAGACCAGGCTCCGCGACCGGCGCGGCGCGCGTGGCTTCCCGCAAGAATGCATCCAGGACGTCGCGCGGAACAGCATAATTCAAATGAGTGTGCGTCAGGTTGGAAATAACCTCTCGCCCGATCATGCCCACGAACTCGCCGTTGAGGTTCACCAGGGCGCTACCCGGCGCGCCGGGATTGCTGGTCACGGCGTCGATGACCAAGACGTCACCGTGGTACGGGAAGTCCTTCACTCGCCGCCGCGCGTCCAGTCGAGTTCTGGCTGAGAAGACACCGTGGGCGAAGGACACCGGCTCCGCGCCTTCGGCGATCTTGAACGGGTTGCCGGCGGTAATGACCCAATCGCCGGGGCGCACTAGTTCGTCGCACGGGCGGGGATGGGTGGATCCGCTGTCGGCCTGATCAACCGGGCACGATACCTCGAAGTAGGGAAACGTGTCCCCTTCGTCGGCGGAGCGAACGGGTTGGTCGTCGTTGGGGTCATTGGGTTCCGCGCGAAGGCGCAGAAGGGCGAGTTGCCGCGGCGCGTCGCGCCGCACGACCTCGGCAAGATACTGTTTCCCGTCCGCGGTTACCGCACGAATCTGCCTGGCGTCAATCAGAAGGGAGAACACCGTGACGACCAGCCCGTCACCGGAGACCAGAACGCCCGATCCATACCCGGCCTGCTTGCCCGCTCCGGCGCCGTAAAGCTTCACCACCCGAGGCCGGCACTTCTCAATGGCCTGGTCGAACCCCCCGGCGAACGTGGGGGTTGCGGCGAGAGCCGACGTCGCCAGGATGGTCGCCAGAATGCGGGAGCCTCGACTCATCGACCCCATTCCCACTCTACAAGCTCGTCCCGAACGTCAATCCCGGCTGCGCGGATGGTGATGGTCGCTGGCACGAAGACGCCGCCGACGTCGCGATGGTCCGAAAGATCGAGCGTGGCCTCGGCACCAGTCAGTCGATCGTGCATTCGGATGCGAAAGCAGCGCCCAGTTTCGCCGTCGAACGAGAGCTTGGCCTCGATCCCCCCGGCAAGTTGGCGTGCCAGCACCGTCCAGACCGAGCGATCACCGGGTGAGTGCCCGTCCGTTGAGGATCCTCCGCGCCGCAGGGGCGATGGATTCGTTGGGGCGTCGGCGCCGACAACCGTCCAATCATCCGCGCGCTGTCTCGCCGGCGTGAGCAGCAATTGCGAGTAAAGCTCAAAGAGTCCGGCGTGGATCAGGTGCATGTCCATCGGGGCGGCGACGGCGATCGGATCTTGCGCCGGAAACCAGGTCACTACCTCGTCGGTGAACTCGATCCGGGTTCCGTCCGCCCCGTCGGCGGTGAGCCATTGAAGGTCGGCGGGCTTGCCGCTCTTGCAGATGACGACGTAGCAGTCGTGCTCACAACCGCCATAGGGATCGCAGCCGCGGACGCGAATCATCTTCCAACGCGCGCTCGGAAGGGACTCCGTGCTTGCGGCGTTGCTAGGCGCTGTAGGTCGAAGTCGTGCCAGCACGCGGTCCACCTCGCGCTTCGCCGCGCCCTTCGGCGCCGCGAAGGGCTGTCGGAGTTTTGGCTGAAGGGGCGTGAGGCGAACGATCGTTGTCCAAGGAGTTCCGTCCCGTTCGACTTCCAGCGGAATGGGCCAATCCTCGGGGTACGTGCCGAGCAGGCTGACGTAGTCGTTGGGCGATTGCAACGGTGCGCCGTCGAAGGAGACCAACCGGTCCTTGTGTCGCAGTCCCGCTTTGAGCAGTGGTGATCCGGAGGCGAGTCTTTCCAGTGCTACGGCACGATGGTCATCGGATCGCACCGTCGCATCGAGCGTGCCGTGCTGGGCGACCAGCCCGGCCCGAAGCGCGGGGATGAAGCGTTGAATCTGGTTGGAGGAGATGGCGTAGCCGAACCCGACGTTGTACCGCCCGCGCGTGTTTACCGAGATTCGTCCGTTGATTCCGATGACTTCGCCGTCGAGGTTGAACAAGGGGCCGCCGGAGTTCCCGGGGTTGATGGCCGCGTCTGTCTGGATGCAGTCGGAATAGGTCAGGTTGCCGCCCGTGCCCCATTGATACCGATGCACGCCGCTGACGATGCCCATGGAGACGCTGGGCCGATGATCGTCGCTGAGCATGAACGGATTGCCCATGGCGAGGACCGTGTCGCCGACGCGAACGTTGTCCGAATCGCCCAGCGTCGAAAACGGCAGGCGACCGGGAGCGTGAAGGCGGAACATGGCCACGTCGCCCGTGGGGTCAATTCCAAGTACCTCCAATTCGTAAAGCTCTCCGTCGCCGAGGCCGCCCCAACCCTTCCGCTCCGCGAGCATGCCGGCGACGACGTGATAATTCGTCAATCCGTAGCCGTCCTGGTCGATCAAGACGCCCGATCCGCCGCCGCGGCGGCTCAGGTCATACATGCAGACGACGCTCGCGGAGACGCGGTCGATCATGGCGATGCGATTACGTTCCGCGCGAAGGACCGCGTCGGGGGTACTTGGCGCGGTCGAAACGTCAGCCGCGTCGGTCGCCGCCGAAGCGAGGCAGACCGTTGCGACCAACGCCAGCGCGTAGCGCCTTGCGCCGACTCGCCCGCCGTGGCGTCGAACCCTGGGCCGCATCAGCCTCATCGCTTTCGCACCGGTTTGATGAGCCGCGCGCCGGCCCAGTCGGCCTGGTCGGACAAGTCGAGTCCGTCGGCTTCGTTGACGGTGAGGACCAATTCATTCACCCCGGTCACGTCAACAATGACGTCCCGCGGGGCGTCGGCGCCGGTAAGGAGTCCGGTGTCCAGAAGCTGTTTTTCGTCGCCCTCGATGCGCAAGACGACGCTCCCGCGAGGCCTGACCGCGTCGTCGACGCCGACCGTGGCGACGAACCGCTCGTAGTTCCCGGCGAGATCGTAGCGGAGCACGGTCCGACTGTGGACGCCGACGCCGCGCCGGAACTTTCGCCCGCCCAGCGAGAGCGGGGTACCCGAAGCGCTTTCATCCTTCCGCCAAGGCCAGGGCGCGTGCAGAAGTCCTTGAACGTCCACATGCTTCGGCGACAGATCGCTCAAATAGACGATGCGATCGCTGGCGACCTCGAATCCCAACAGCGCGGATAGTTCAACCGAAACCGCTCCGGTAGTCGCCGCATCGAAGGTCAGTTGCGAGGAATCCGCCTCCTGAATCTTACCATGGATGACCGCTCCGTCGTCGAGGCGCAGCGCGACCCCTTCGGGCTTCAGCGGGGCCGCACCGGCTGCGAAGACGATTCCGTACAGTCTCTCGGTTTGGAACGTTCTGGACTGCCCGCCGAAGGTGAAGCGACCCTCGGTCGGGCCAATCGACTCGATCCGGCCCTGCGCCACCTTCACGCCTTCAATCTCTCGTGACATGAGCAAGTCGGATCCGGGAAGCCGCTCCGCAAGCGCCTTGCGAAAAAGCTCGGCAGCCTTGGGGAATTGCAGGTGGCTGCCCAGCTCGATTCCCGCGAGGCGGTCATAAGGCAGCTCGGTGCGGTCGCGCAGCTTGGTTCGAGCGAAAACGACGTCGGTCGCGCCATCCAGGAGTTCTCCGTACAGGCGTCCGCCGTCGGCAAGATGAAGGATGACGTTGCCGGAAGGAGGGCCGATCCCACGACCCTCCGCGGTGATCGAAAGCAGGTCGTTCAAGGCGAGTTGCATCATGCCGTCGGTGGTGCGAAGCGTGAGCAGGTCCGGCGATTTGAAGGCGACCCATTCGCCTCTCAGCGTCGAACCGTCGATCCGTTCCGCGAGCACCGTCACGCCTTCGGCTTGCGTTGGGTGATTGGGCAGCGCCAAAGGGTACACACAAAGCGCGAGCGCAGGCAGCCGGCGCCGAAATCGCGTCCTCGCGGAAGAATGCGTTGGTTGGTTCCCCATACGCTGCACTTTTCTTGTTACGCCCGACGTCGGAGAGTAGTTTCGCGTGGTTCGTCGCCGGTTTCTCCGTCCCCCGTGGGAACGACCTCGCTTAGGCGTTGACTTCCCGCGCAACATTCGCTAGCTTAATGACTTGCGCGTCGGTCCGCGAGGGGTGTGGGGTGGTGCGGGCGAGGGAAACGCACCCCGAGCGCGTTCGACGCGGCGGCTTTTCTAGTTCCTCGGTTGGCGGGGGCTGATCCGATTCAGTTTCTTCACGCGGCAACGGGGGGATTATGTTGTTGACTCGTAACCACTTGGCGTGTGCCGCCACACTGTTACTCCTCGCTACGAACGAGACATTTTCCGCTGATCCAACGGCGAGGTCGGCGCGGGGGTTGTTACAAGAGCGTTATCCCGGGCTTCGTCTTCGAGGGGATCAAGAATCCGGCATCGCCTGGTATGGACGGGACATGGGCAGCGGCCCGACTCCGGGAAAGGCGGCTGCCCAGTGGATCGCGAATTTTGCTCCGGCACTGGGAGCAAGCGGTTCGGAGCTCGTGCTTACCCGTACAAGCACGATTGGTCATGGACCATTCACGGTGTTCGCCTATGAGCAGCGTATCGACGGGATTCCGGTGGAGGGAAGCGCTGCGCGAGTCGTCACCCGCCGCAGCGCCAGAGGCGCTGCCGTCGTTCATGCGGCGGGTTGGCTGATTCAGCGCCCGGCGCAGGGCTTCGTACCCGTTCGTTTTTCCGGACCGGAGGCCGTCCGGATCGTGCAACAAGACGCGGCTTACACGCCCCTCACCATTTGGTCCGGACCGGAACTCGTTGTCCTGGACGACCCGAACACCATCGCCGCGGACCCAATCTTGGCGTGGTCGTTCTCGGGGCGAACGGCATCGCTTGAATCGTTTGAGGCCTACACGTTCTTCGTCGAGGCCGCTTCGGGACGGTTGATCCATGTGCGTGACGAGGTTTACCACGCCGCGGTGACCGGGTCGGTCACCGGTTTGGCGACGCCGGGCCTGTTCCCCGACGTGCCGACGAACCCAGCGCTCTCGATGCCGCTGCCGAACCTGACGGTGTCGGATGAGTTCGACGCGGCGGCGGAAACGGACGCCGCGGGCGAATTTGTTTTGAACTCCGGCGCTGTCGGACCAGTGGAAATCAACGCGGCGCTTTCCGGACCGTGGGTGACGGTGCGCAGCCAGGCCAACGCCGATCTGAGCGTTGCGCAGACGGTGACCGCGCCCGCGGACATGGAAATCCTCTTTAATCCCAAACCCAGCGAGTTCGACACCGCCCAGGTCAACGGGTTCATTCACGCGAACGGCACGCACGATTTTTATTCGCAGCGGCAACCTGGTTTTGCCGCTCTGGACACTTCGCTGTTGTGCGCGGTCAACATCAATGATCAGTGCAATGCGTTTTTTACGCCGGTTCCGCAGTCGATCAACTTCTTCCGGGCGCAAAACTGCGTCAACACGGCCTACAGCACCGTGATCACGCACGAGTATGGCCACTTCATCGTCAACCGACTGGAGTTGCGACAGGCGTCGTTCGGGGAAGGATTCTCGGACGTTTTATCTGCAATGATCTTCGACGATCCGGTGGTGGGGCGCGATTTCCTTGGGCCGGGGACGGTCGTTCGCGACACGGTTGCGGCCAACCAGCAGTACCCCTGTTTCGGCGAGATTCACGAGTGCGGACAAGTTGTCTCCGGCGTATGGTGGGATCTGAAACTCAACCTGCAATCGTCACAGGGGGTCGCGGGCGGGTTGGAACTGGCTCGACAGTTGTTCACCGATTGGAGCCAGATGACCGTCGGCGTAGCCCGCGGACGCAACAGCGCCACGCCGTTGACGGCTGTGGAAGTGATCTCGGTTGACGACGATGACGCGAACCTCGCCAACGGCACGCCGCATTACGACGAAATCTGCGACGCCTTCGCGGCCCACAGCATTCCCTGTCCAGGCGCTTGCGGGTCGATCGAGCGGCTTCGCGTGAGCTGCCGCGATCGGAGCTTGAGCATCCATGCGACGGCGATCACCGTTGGCGGGGCAGGTGGGGAGGTTGTTTTGACGCTCGACGGGAGCCATGCACAGAGCGCGAACGTCACCGCGTTGGGACGGGCCTCCACGACGTTCGGCGACGTTGCCGCCGGCGATCATGAGGTCTGCATTGAGGGGTGTGACATCTGCCGGACGGTGACGTGCGGCGGGTGAGGCGGTCGCCGCTCATCGCGTGTTGGGGGCGAGCGCCAGCGTGCGGACGTCAATATCGACGACCGGCGGTGCACCGGCAAACAGCGGCGCGGCTCCGCCGGCGGAACGATCGACGCTCGGCGGAAAAACCCATACCGTCCGCATCCGCTCTTCCGTTTGAATGATCCCGTCGGCGTAGAAGCTGGTTTTTAATCCCTTCGAGGTCGAGTCATCGACGTCTTCGACGACTATTTCTCGATCCAGCGTCAACGCCGCCTGCTCGCCTGCGGCATCGGTGATCCGTTGTCGAACGACGCGATAAACCTGCCCGTTGACCTCGTCGATGAACCGCGTCCCGTCACGGAAGATCTGAAGAAACATCAAGGCCTCCGCACCGGTGATGCCCTGAGGCGGAATGGTCGCTTCGGTGGGTATCCCCGTCGGCAATTTCTCGGCGATCTGCTGGGCTGCGGGCTTCTGCAGCTCCGCGCGACTGGCCATGATCGCGGGCAATTGAATCTGCATGCGCCACGCAATCGGAAACTGTACGTCGAACTGACGATCCTCGGCCTTGGGCGTCGCAACGTGCTCGCGGTTCAGCGGATCGGGAAGGTTCTGCGAGGACACGTCCTGTCGGGTAAACCGATCGGTCGGACCTGGGCGGCGAAGGGTGACGTAATACACATCCAGAATTCGTGACGAGCCCATTCCGGCGATGGACTGTTCCCGGGCATCCGCCCGGATTTGTTCCTTCTCCTGCTGCGACTTGGCGGTCAACAATTTGGCGTGAAGGACGTTGGGGTCGGGTCCGACGGGTTGGGTCAGGCGATGCAGAACGGCCCAGGCGAAGCGACGCCTGGACAATTGCTCGTTCCGGGCCGTCACCGTGTCGGGGTCGGCGGAGTCGTAGGAGGGGGGCATCGGCGGATGAACCCGCTGCTCGAAGCGGACGCGTGGATCAAAAAGCGATCGCGTTTTGAGCGACTTCTTCAGGTCGTCCTCCACGTCCGGGTCGAAAAAATACGGGATTTGCTCGATTTTCCACGAGTCTTCGGGGACCGGAGTTTCGACCGCGGCCTCCACCAGAATGTTTTCGAGGTGCAGGGCGTGAACGCGGGTGTCGCTGAAGGCGATCGGCATCGATGCCAACGACGGATCGAAGATCAGATCGCCTGCCAGCCCGGCGGCCACAACCCGATCCCTGTTTTCCAACGGAAAGTACGCGACCGACGACGGCTCGACGAGTGATTCAACGATCACGCCCAACCCCGCGGACACTGACCGTTCGGCGGTGTGCTCGCCAAGCTGGCGAGCGCGGGTCCAGGCGATCGGAAACATCGTCGCCACCATCACCATCCCCAGGCCAAGGATCACAATGGCGATCATCATTTCGACGAGCGAAAACGCAGGCCGTGCAAGGTGTTGCGGGTGGATGGAGGCCTTTCCGTTCATGGCGCTGTCTTCGGGGCATTCTCGCCGGCGGGTCCGCGAACGACGGCGCCGGTCAGGCGGTGGACGTAGAACGGCTTGCCCGCGTCCATCAGATACTGGCGCTTCTGCGCCGGCAGCCCGGATTGCCTGAACAAGGAATCGTCATACACCAGGAGTCCGTCAACCGGGGGGAAGTTCAAGGCGGTGTTCCTTCCCTCAGCCACGACAAGGTGCTCCCATCCGCTGCTGGGACCGCTGGAGAAAATGTTTGCTTCCTGGTTGTTCTGACCGTAGTACTTCTTCGATTCCGATCCCTTGCCGCTCACGCTCAGCCCCGTCAGGTCGCCTCCGGGGTTCTCCTTGGGATCGAGGTCCAGATCGCGGATGAGCACGTCACGCCCCACGGACAATTGACCATCCATGGTGTAGATCAGCGTGAAGTAGTTTCGATGCCTCTGGGTCTGGTCGCCGCCGGTCGGGGGTGCGTTGAAGTCGTCGTTGGCTAGCTCGGCGTCGCTAAAGAACTCCGGCTTCGACGTACCCGTGCTTGTCAACTCTGTTTCGACGGCATATCGCGGGACCGCGTGGAGCGGCAGGGGAAGCGACAGGATTGGGGCGGGCTGCACCGAGAAAATGTTTTTCGGCCACGCCGAGTCTGTACGCCAATTGTCAACGGAGTCGGGCTTCGACGTCGACGGTGGATCGGTCGAAGTTCTCGTCCGGGCCGGATCGTTGGGATCTTGCGCGATCATGGCGATCCGCTGCACTCCCGCGGCGTCGAGGTAGAAAAATAGCCCGGCGTCACCGTGCTCACCTTGAAGAGCCTTGGCCCGGGTGGTGCGCAGCACCCCGGCGATGGTGTTCTCGGCTTCGGCGTTTCGCCGTTCGTTCCAAAGTGCAGTCGCTGCGGGAACAATCAGGGTAACGAGGATCAGGACGATCCCGACGACGACGATCATCTCCACGATGGTAAAAGCACGTGAAATGCGGAATGTAGAAAGCGGACGGCGGAATGAGCGACGAGATCCCTTCATTCGCCCTTCTTCATTCGCCATTCGGCCTTCGCGGGTCTTGTTCATTTCCCAATCCCCTTGGCCAGCTTCTCTTTCAGGGAGGGGTTGGCGTAGACGTTGTCATCATTGAGGGGATTGTTGACGACATGATCGTCGTTCTGCTCGAAGTCGCCGACGAGGGACGCGACGGCCACGGCGCCGGCGGCCGGTTCCATCGCCAACTTCGTGAGTTGGTCCTTGCCGTTGGGGCCCCAGGAGAAAACGACCGGTTGACCGCCGTTGAGACGGATCAGCTCGGTCGAGGCTTCATTCCACGCCTCATGGTTGGACGACTTGTGCTTCTCGGCGGCTTCCTTTGTCCAGTCCTGCTGGGACATATAGCTGAGCGGATTGCCCCAGTCGTCGACAATGAAGCGAATCTGAAGATCAGCCGGTCCCCACGCGGCGTTAGCGTCTCGGTTGAGAAACTGCGCCGGCTTGCCGTCTGCGGCGAGAATCCCCGGCGTGCGGCTGCGGTCGGGAATGCGGTCGAGCATGGAGCGCGAGGCGTCGCCCAGCGTCTCGATCGCCACGATCATAGCGGCCAAATCGCGGTGTTCCTTGGCGTCGTCGGCGCTCGCGTCGCGATAGAACCGTATGGCCTTGTACGGCAGCGACGGAGCGATCGACGCTTTGTTGGGCGCGAGGGATCCGGTCTTCGTCGCGCCGCCCGGCACGCCGGCGTCATTGGAGAACACCTCGAGTTCGTCGGGTGGATACAGCCCATAACGGTCCTTGTACCTCAGATTCCGCGTGATCGTGGGATTGGCCGTCTGTTCCCGCTGGAACTCCGCAAGGGCGTCCGAGACGATTTGGAGGACCGCCTGGGTGTTGGTGACCTTCGACTTGTTGACCAGCGTCGAACTGGCGACCAGCACGGCGCTTAACAACACGACGATGATCGTCAGCACCACGAGGATTTCGATCATGGTGATGGCGCGACGGAAATGGAATGAAGAATGGAGAATGGAGAATGAAGAACCGGCATCGGCTGGACGTCCCGGGGTATTCTTCATTCTACATTCTACATTCTTCATTCTGCATTTGCCGGTTTGCATTGGAGAGGGTCAATCCGCCGTCCGCTTCCAGTTGGTCACGTCGTCCTCGGTTCCATAACGCCCGTCCGAACCGGCGCTGATGAGCAGGTAGCTGTCCTTGTTGATCGGTGCGGGGCGGGCCTTGGTTCCGGCGTCGATGATGAACCGCGCGAAGGTGTGCTTGTAATCGTTTTCATTGACGATCTTGTCGACGTCGTCGGTGGGTTCGGGCGATTTGGCGTCGGCGATTTCATGATAGAAGCCGTCGACCTTCCCCGCGCCGAAATCCAAACCGTCCGCCGCCCCGGCCATCCCGCCTTTGGTGCCGGTGACGATCCAGTTGTCCTCTTGCCGGAAGATTCCGGGCTTGTCCTTGCCGCCCCAGGTCATGCGCAAACCCGCGGCCGTCGCCCGGTAGTACAGGATCGGATGGTCCCATTGGTCGATGAACACCGGCTCGCTCTGCCCGACCTCCTGGGTCAAGGCGATGGGGTTCACGATCTTGGCTCCGTCGCCAAGCTGTTTCAACGACTGCATGCGTTCCTTGAGCTTGTCGCTGACGAAGCCGGCGCCGCCGCCGCCGTATCGCGGAAACTGTTCCTTGCCGGACGTCGGATCGATGTAATAAAGGCCGAAGGCGTTGCCCTCCTTCGCGTCGTGGGTGTCGTCCCACCACTTTCCATTGCGGTTCAGATCACGAAACCCCGGCGTGCCCAGCCCGTCGGAACCCATCATCGCATACACCAGGAGCTGCGCTCCCGTGACCTTGATCTTGGGCTGCTGACCCGGCTTGCTCCGCTTGGGATTGGCCATCTCGTCGGAAGCCGTTTCGCTGTCCGTCGAAGAGGGAGGCAGTCCGCCGCCCAAGGCCTGCTCGCCGCGGTACATCTGGATGCCCGCGTCCAGGGCCGAAAACAGGCTCTGGGTGGCCGTCACCTTCGCCTGGGTTCGTACGTGGGAAAACGCGGGAAGCAGCGCCCCCAACAGAAGGGCGATGATGGCGATGACCACCAGCAGCTCGACCAGCGAGAAGCCGCGGCGGGGGCCATGGCGGACTGTCCTACGGGTTTTCGTGCTCATGGGGTTCTCGTGATGGAACAAGGGTCTGTCGGGTCTCAACGAGGGCTGGGGGTTGGCGCCGCTCACGGCGGGTTCTCCCATGCGGGCAGATTGGACACGTCGTCGTTGTCTCCGTACAAGCCGTCGACACCCGCGCTGATCAGAAGAAAACTGTCCGCGTTGACTGGTCGAAGCGGGGAGTTCTCCGGAGGCGATGCACCCTCATAGTTGGCATACAACTTGCGATCGACGATGTATCGTGCAAAGGTATGCCGCACCAGCACGTTGTTGATCTCGGCCTCCGGATCCACAAGTTTTGCGGCGGTCAACTCAGCCCCGGAAACCGCAAGCCTGTGCCCGCCGGCACCGGTACCGAAGTCCCAACCGTTGGTGGCGCCGGTCGCGGTGTCGGTGACCTTATCGCCCGTGAACCCGACATTGTCCTGGTGGAAGTAGTAGGGCACACCGTCTTTTTGCGATCCACCCGAATAATCGGCGGCCTCCTTGCGTTTGTCCTCCAACATGTTGGTTGGTTTTCCATGGGTGTTGGCGACGTAATACAGGATCGGTTGATCGAAGGCGTCAACGATGACCGGCAGGTTCTTGGTGGCGTCCCAATCGGGGAAGAACTCGCTGAGGTTCTCCGGTCGGCGTCCCGGCAAGCTGGCTGTTTTCAGCATCCGCATGTTGCCCGGGTCAATATACAACGGCGCTCGCTCAATCCTGGTTCCATCGGCCAACGGATCGGGCGTGTACCATTTCTCTGGCAGCTTCCGCAGGTTGCTCTTTTCCGGGACGTTCTTGCGCGAGACGTACCCCTGCAGATCCGTTCCGATCAGCATGGCCGGCAGCCAGTGCGCGCCATAGACCACCGGATTGCCCTGGACAAACGGGAACTGACCGAGGTGGGGCTTGTGCGGGTTGTTCATTCCCGGAATGGGTGGGTGGGAAAACGACGGCGGATATCCGTTGGTCTGGGCGAAATCCGACCCCTGCTCGTTTTTGAACATCTCCAAGCCGACCTTGATCGAGTCGATGGCCTTGGAAGTCGTCAATTTCTTGGCCGCGTTGCGAGCGCTTCCCAGCGACGGGATGAGAATCGCAATCAGCAGAGAGATGATGAAGATGACCGTCAGCAATTCGACGAGCGAGAACGCCGGCCGCGTTCGCGAATGCGGAATGTTGAATGCGGAATGCTGAATCTGACGCTTCTCCATATGTTGACTCCGTTTCATTCCGAAATCAGCCTTCCGCTGTCCGTCTTCACGACTCAGCATCGCCCCTGGCCGCTCCCTCACGGTCGCGGTACGGATTGGCATTCCGCCGTCCGCATTCCGCATTCCGCATTCCTTCGCCAAGTCCCGCTACCCTGAAACCGATTGGATCAACTGCACCAGCGGCATGAACAAGGCGATGACGATGAAGCCGACCATGCCTCCCAGGACCACGACCATCACCGGCTCCAGGAGCGACACCAGGCTGGCCACCGCGACGTCCAGTTCTTCCTCGTAGTTGTCCGCGATTTTCAGCAGCATTTTGTCCAGCTCGCCGGTTTCCTCGCCCACGTCGATCATGTTGGTCACCAGACCGTCGACGACCTTGGAGGAGCGCAGCGGGGCGGCAAAGGCCTCGCCCTCGCGGATCGAGTCGTGGACCTTGTCCAGAGCCTTGGCGTAAACCTCGTTGCCGGAGGTCTCGCGGGTGATCTTGATGGCCTCGAGGATGGGCACTCCGGCGTTGATCAGCGTGCCCAGGGTTCGCGTGAAGCGCGCCACGGAGCTTTTTTGGAGCATGTTGCCGAGAATCGGCGTCTTCAGGCTGACAAGGTCGACGGCAAACCGTCCCCCCTTGGATGATCGGATCAGTTTGAAAAGCCCCATGGCGATGAACGGACCGAAAATGAGCACCATCCAGCCGGGCGGCGTACCGTCGACGATCCAGTCCGACGCGTTGAGCAAGATCATCGTCACCCCAGGCAGCGTGACCTTGAAGTCCATGAAGATTTCGCGGAACTTCGGGATGACGAAGATCATGATGCCGATGACGATGCCGCCGGCGAACGTGACGACGACGGCGGGGTAGATCATGGCCCCGACGACCTTCCGTTTGAGCTTCTCCGCCTTCTCCATGAACTCGGCCAACCGCTGCAAGATCACGTCGAGCACGCCGCCCGCTTCCCCGGCGGCCACCATGTTGACGTATAAGCGGTTGAAGGCTCGGGGATTTCGCCCGCAAGCCTCCGAGAGCGTCGATCCGCCCTCGATGTCCTCGGTCATGCCGCGCAGGGTGTTCTTCATGAGTCCGGGTCTTTGCTGCTCTTCGAGAATCTGCAGGCTGCGCAGGATCGGCAAGCCGGCGTCCTGGAGCGTAGAGAGCTGGCGCGTGATCTGCGTGATCTGCTTTCCCTTGACCCGCCCGAACGAGAACCTGCTCTTCTTCTTGCCCGGACCCGCGGCCCTGGCCTTCGTCCCGCCCTTCTCCCGCAGGCGCGTGGGGAAGTAGCCCAGATTGCGAATCTTGGAAAGGGCGTCTTCGGTCGAGAGGGCTTCGATCTCGTCCTTGACCTCCTGACCGGCCTGGTTCATCGCCTCATACGAATAGGTGGGCATGATTCAATCTCGTCATTTGCCGCCAGGGCGTTTCGCCGAAGTCGTCAACGGCCCGCGTCCAAGCCGGTTTCGGGCATCGGATTCTGGTTCCTGGTGCGCCTACTCGTCGATGATCGTTTCGCGCACCACCTCGTCGAGCGAGGTGACGCCGTCGTAGATCGCCAGCAATCCGGACTCGCGGAGCGTACGCATGCCGCGCTTGGTGGCCTCGCGGCGCAACACGGCGGTTGACGCCCGCCGCATGATCAACTCACGCAACTGGTCGTCGAAAACCATCATCTCAAAAATTCCCAGCCGCCCGCGATACCCGGTGTTGTTGCAGTAGTCGCACCCCTTGCCATAGAAGAACGTTTGGTCCCCTACGTCCTCAGGCCGAAGCGCCAACTCCATCAACTGCTCTTCCGTCGGCCGATATTCCGCCTTGCAATTCACGCAGATCCGCCGAACCAGACGCTGAGCGACGATGGCCTCCAGGGTCGCCGTGATCAAGAACGGTTCCATCCCCAGATCGAGCAGACGCGCAATCGCCGACGGGGCGTCGTTCGTATGCAGCGTCGAGAAGACCAGGTGTCCCGTCAACGCCGCCTGAACGCTGATCTGAGCGGTTTCCAGGTCGCGGATCTCGCCCACCAGGATCACGTCGGGGTCTTGTCGGAGGAAGGACCGCAGGGCGCGGGCAAACGTAAGCCCCACGTCCGGGCGCACCTGCGTCTGGACCAACCCGTCGATGTCGTATTCGACCGGATCTTCGGCTGTAAGAATCTTGATGTCCGGCGAGTTCAACTCCTGCAAAGCCGCGTACAACGTCGTCGTCTTCCCCGACCCGGTCGGACCCGTGTTGATGATGATCCCGTTGGGTTTGTGCATCAGCTGGCGAAGAATGTTCAGCTCGTCGTCCCGCAACCCGACCTTGTTGAGGTTGAGCTGAACGTTGGATCGGTCCAGCACGCGGAGCACGACGCTTTCGCCGAACATCGTGGGCAGCACCGCCACGCGGAGGTCGATGGGCATGCCCCGGAGTTGCAGTTCGATGCGCCCGTCCTGCGGGAGCCGGCGCTCGGCGATGTCCAGGTTGGCCATGACCTTAATACGCGAGGAGATCGCCAAGGCCACGTATCGCGGCGGCGGAACCATCTCGTAAAGGATGCCGTCGATGCGGTAGCGCATCTTGAACTCGTCTTCAAACGGCTCGAAGTGGATGTCGCTCGCCTTGTCCTTGATCGCCTGAAGGAGCACGAGGTTGAGCAGTTTCTTGACCGGGTTGGACTCGGCCATCTCCTTGATTTCAGCCAAGTCGATGCTGTCGCCGCGGCCCTGGAACTTGGCGAGGTCTTCGTCGTCGGTGAGTTCGTCGATCAAGTTGGTGATCGACTCGGCCTTGCTATCCGGGTAGTAGCGGCTGAGCGCGTTTTGCAGCTCCACCGGCCCGGCTAGGAATGCCCTGATGTTGTAGCCCAGCAGCGTCTTGAGGTCGTCGGTAGCCAGGAAGTTGTCGGGGTTGTCCAGCGCCAGCGAGAGCACCCGCTGCTCTTTGTTCAGTTCGAAGGGAACCGCCCGATAGGTGGTGGCCATCTGAGCGGACATCAACGCGAGAACCTCCGCCGGTATGTCGAGCTTGGTCAGGTCGACCATGCTCATGCCGTTCTGTGAGGCCAGCGCGATACTGAGGTCTTCCTGGGTGATGTACCCAAGCTCGACGAGGATCTTGCCCAGCGGGCCGCGTTTGGACTTCTGGATGTCCAGGGCCTCGTCGACCTGGGTCCGGCGGAGCTTCCCCATTTTCATGAGGATGCGGCCAAGCTGCCGGCCGCGGAGCTGCTCCACCGGCGGGAGCTTAGCCTTCTTCGCCGCGGCCGCCGCAACGGCAAGTCCGGGCGCAGGCCGCGCCGCCGAGCCGGCATTGTTGTTCGTGGCTTCGCTCATGACGTCCGCAGCACCACTCGGTTCTCGTCTTCCTTGCCCTCGACGCTGCCGGGATCCATCCCGCGGCGGTGAGCGTCGATCTTATCCTGCATGACCCCGGGATTGCGCGAGCGGTCTACTGTGTCTTCCGCGTTGACCAACCCCTGTGAATAGAGGGTCCAGAGGTGTTCGTCGAGCAACTGCATGCCGAATTTCTTTCCGGTTTGAATGGCCGAGTCGAGTCGGTACGTCTTGTTCTCGCGAATGAGGTTGGCGATCGCCGGCGTGGTCACCATGAACTCGTAGGCCGCCACCATGCTCTTGGGAATCTTGGGCAACAGCACCTGCGACAGCGTGGCGATCAAGTTGGTGGAAAGCTGAACGCGAATCTGCTCCTGTTGCTCGTGCGGGAAAGCGTCCACGATACGGTTGATCGTTCCCTGGCACCCGGTGGTGTGCAGCGTGGCGAACACCAGGTGGCCGGTCTCTGCGGCGCGAATGGCCGCCCCGATGGTTTCCAGGTCGCGAAGCTCGCCGACCAGGATGACGTCCGGATCCATTCGCAGCACGCGGCGCAGCGCCTCCGCGAAACTTCCCACGTCGTTGCCGATCTCGCGCTGGTTGATGAGCGACTTCTTATGGTTGTGGTAATACTCGATCGGATCCTCCATGGTCACGATGTGCCGATCCAGGTTTGCGTTCACGTAGTCCAGCATCGTCGCCAGCGTCGTCGTCTTTCCTGATCCGGTCGGACCGGTGACCAGGAACAGCCCGCGCGGGCGGCGACACAACGCCCGGCAGATATCCGGCAGGCCGATCTGCTCGAACGTCAGCATCTTGGACGGGATCAATCGCAGCACCAGGGCCACGTTGCTCTTCTGCTTGAACACCGACACGCGGAAACGACCCTGATCGCCGAACGCGAACGCGTAGTCCGTCCCACCCTCCTCCTGCAACTCTTGCTGGTTTCGTTCCGGCGTGATGGACTTCATCAACGCCACCGTGTCCTCCGGTGCCAGAACCTTGGTTTCCAGCGAACGCAGGTGACCGTGGATGCGGATCACCGGGGGACGCCCGACCGTCAGGTGCAGGTCCGATGCCCCCTGCTTGACCACCGTTTCCAAGAGTCGATCAATATGAATCGTTGCCATGTACGACGTTCCTCTGCTCGACCGCGAGCCTCCGTCCCTTGCCCAAGACCGTTCGTCCGATCGGCCCCTATTCCTCGATGACACCCTCTGCCTGCGTCACCCGCAGCAGGTCATCGGCCGTGGTCTGTCCGCCCAGAACCTTCAACTTGCCGTCTTCCAGCAGCGTTCGCATTCCGCTCGCCCGCGCCGCCTGTCGAAGCTGCGTCGTCGGGGCGCGGTTGAACGCCAGATCGCGCATCTGGGAGTTCATCAGCAACATCTCAAAAATGCCGATTCGCCCCCGGTACCCGGAATTGTTGCAGCGTTTGCAGCCGGCGCCTTTCCATAGCGTTCTTCCCGCAAGCTCCTCCGGCGTATATCCGAGCAACTTGAGCGTCCGCGGATCGACGTTGGGATCCTCGACCTTGCATTCCGAACAGATGACCCGAATCAGGCGCTGGGCCATGATCGCCTGAATCGAGCTGGCGACCAGGAACGGTTTGATCCCCATGTCGATCAATCGGGTCATCGCCGACGGCGCGTCGTTGGTGTGCAGCGTGCTGAACACCAGGTGTCCGGTGAGCGCCGCCTGGATGGCCACGTCGCCCACCTCCCGGTCGCGGATTTCGCCCACCAGGATGATGTTCGGCGCCTGGCGCAGCATCGCCCGGAGTATCTTGGAGAACGACAGCCCGATGTCGTCCCGCACCTGGCATTGATTCATGCCCGTGAAGTTGTACTCCACCGGATCCTCGGCGGTAATAATCTTCGTGTCCGGCTTGTTCAAGTCCTGTAGGGCGGCGTAGAGCGTTGTCGTTTTGCCCGATCCCGTCGGCCCGGTCACCAGAAAAATGCCGTTGGGTCGCTTGATGATTCTCTGGAACTTCTCGTAGTCGTCCTGCGCGAAACCCAGTGCGGGAATGCCGATGCGCACCGAGTCGGGACGGAGAATTCGCAGTACGATGCTCTCGCCGTGGTACGCGGGCAGCGCGCTGACGCGGAAGTCGATCGCGCCGCTGCCGATCTTCATCTTGATGCGCCCGTCCTGCGGTACGCGCTTCTCGGCGATGTCGATGCCCGAAATAATCTTGAAGCGGGCGATGACCGCCCCTTGCATGTGCTTGGGAATGTCGTCGCGGATCTGACATACCCCGTCGATGCGATAGCGTACGCGAACCCGATCGGTCATCGGTTCGATGTGAATGTCGCTCGCCCGAGTATGCACCGCTTCGGTAATGATCAGGCTCACCAGACGCACGATCGGCGCATCGCCGTCGTCCACGTTGGCCGACGTCCTGCCGCTGCCCTGGTCTTCCTCGGGGGCCTCGGCGTCGATGCTGGCCATGGTTTTGGAGAGAACGTCCCCATCGGGACTGACGAACTTGTCGATGAAGCGTTTGACCTTGGCGACCGGCGCCAGCAACGGAACGATCTCTCGATTCAGTCGGAACCGAAGCAGGTCGAGCGTTTCCAGGTCCAGCGGGTCGGTGATGATGACTTTTAGCCGCGGACCATCCTCGGCCAACGGAATCACCAGGTACTCCTCCACCAGTTTCGCTGGGATGAGCGCAAGGGATTCGCGATCAACCTTGTGTTTGTCCAAGTCGATGTATTCAAGTCCGAATTGGCTGGCGAGCGCCTTGGCGACGTCGTCTTCGTTGCACAGCTCCAGTTCGACCAGCGCCTCCCCGGTCCGCTTGTTATGCTCCTTGGCGTACGCCAAGGCGTCGGCCAGGGAGTTGGGGTCGATCAGACCCCAGCCGACGAGCGTTTCACCAAGTTTCTTACGTGTCTTGGCCATCGAACCCTTCAGCAGCACAAGCCGGGATAAAGCTGGTCGGGCGGCGCGGTTGCGGTACCCGGTCCCTGTCTGCGGCAGCCACAGACAAGTCTCAATGGGCATACCCGCGACGGATTGTAGTGATCCCTTTCGCCCAGTTCAACTGGGACGAAGGGGCGGAGTGGACGCATCGCGGGTCGGCGGCGACGATGCCGCAGAGGCCCGCGTCGGTTGCCTTGCACGGCAACGCGGCGGGAAGGGGCATCGGAGGTGTTGTTGCGACTCCCTCTGCCCATTCATGGTTGGAAAGTCTCGCCCAATCAAGCGCGGGCGATTCAGGCGGACTTGGCGGACCGCGTTCTGCGCCGTGGTCGAGCTGGAACGGTCCGCCTCGTGGCGGGCTTGGACTGCGGCTTCCGGGATGCCGGACGGCTCTGCGTCGGGGGAGTGGTTCTTTGGGACGTGCAGGCTGGTCGGGCGGTCGAACATCACCTTGTCGCCCGCAAGGTGCGGTTTCCATACCTTCCCGGGCTGCTTTCCTTTCGGGAGGCGCCGACGCTGCTTTCGGCGCTTCGACGGCTTCGGGAAGCGCCGGACCTGTTAATGTGTGACGGGCAGGGTTACGCACACCCCAGACGCTTCGGGCTGGCGTGTCATCTGGGCGTGTGGATGGGCCTGCCGGCGATTGGATGTGCCAAGAGCATTCTCGTTGGCAAGCATGGTCCGCTTCGGGCCTGGCGGGGGGAGCGTGTGCCGTTGCGACATGACGGCGAGATTGTTGGGATGGCCCTTCGCACGCGGGACGGAGTCAAGCCGGTCTACGTCAGCGTCGGGCACAAGGTGTCGCTGTCGGAGGCTGTCAAGGTCGTGTTGGCGTGTTTCGGCGGGTTCCGGTTGCCGGAGCCGACGCGCCGCGCGGACCGCCTGGTCGCCTCATTTGAGACCACCGCCCGCGCCGCGTCAGCGTCGCGCGGCGTCCAGCCAGAGTGAGTTCCGCAGCCCGGCTCCCCCGGATTACGAGAAAGCACTGAAATGGGGCCTGTACACGCGAGGTAGCGTGGTTCCTGGGATTGACCCTGTGTCGCCAGCCGTTCCTCACAACCAGCGTTTTCGTCGCCGGGAGCACTTGCGGCTTGAGCGCGATTTTCACCGCATTCTCGCAAACAAGCGTAGCGCGGCGGACGCGGTGCTTGTGGTGCACGTTGCTCCGAACGGCCTCGCTTGGTGTCGGCTTGGGGTCAGCGTGAGCCGGCGGATCGGGCCCGCAGTTCACCGAAACCGAGTTCGCCGGCGAGTACGGGAGACCTTCCGCCGAAACAAGGCGCTTTGGCGGGTCGGCTTCGATATCCTTTGCGTGGGCAGGGGCGGCAGCGCGGATCGAACCGCCGACGTGCCCGGATCATTCCTAAAATTGATGGCCAAGCTGCTTGCCGTAGCGCGGGCGTAGGAGCGATCCTGAGACGGTGATGTCAGCGCTCGCGCGGGCAAAGTGTGACGGTCGTGTGGTAGGGCGGGTACACGGTCCGGGCCGAGTCACCCGACACGAGCACCGTTACGACCTGGTAAACCCCGCGGTCGAGGCCAGCTCCAACGGAGATGAGCCCGTCGCCGAACTCGCCACCGTGTCCTTCAGCCTGCAGGGCGGCACTGTCGAAGGCCATCCCGATGGTCTGCACGCGGTTGGGGCTGCCGAAGGCGTGAAAAAACATTTGATGCCCGGAATCGTCGGCGCCGTGAGGTGGGATTTGTCCATCTTGGCTGAGCCAGAACTCAACAGTCCGTGAGGCGTCCTCTTCCGTAAATCCTCCGCCGAACCAGGTCAGCCATGCGGTTCGACCAGCACTGGGTTCCGGCGTCGTGGCGAGGATCGAGCACGGATTGCCGAGCTCCACCAAACCGACGATCTCAACCTCTTGTCGCACCCATACCGGTCGATCCGCCGTCACGACCGTGACCTGGCCTTCGGCGATAAACTCCGTTTCCAGGGCAAATTGTCGTGGCCAGGCGACGTTGGTAATGATTTGCGGAGCGATGACGGTCACGAAACGTTTTTCGGCTGGCATGAAGGTTGACGGAAGAAGAACGCGCACGTCGCCGCCGTACGGCAGGTTGCTGAGGAACTGCCGCTGGCGAGACGGCGCCGAAGAACCATTGATAACGCTCTCCACCAACAACGGTTCCGCCGGATCGAGGATCACGTCCCCCACCGGATCCAGAATCGTGATGGTCCACGGCGGTGGTGGGGTACCTCCTCCTCCGCCGCCTCCGCCCCCACCTCCGCCAGGTCCGGAACCGCTGGCGATGACTTGCAGCAACCCCGGAGCGCGAGTGACGACTTCGGTTGACCCGTCGCTGATCACGCCCACGAGCCGATAGGCGCCCAGCGGCAGATCGGCGGGAATTGCAAGGACCACCCGATCGTCGTCGCCGTCGGCGTCCTCCGAGATGCCCGAGGCCAGCAGGATTTCATTTCCGTTCAATGCAACGTGGCCGACGTCCGAGTCGAGCAACAGGGATATCCGGGCGTCATCGTTGGCGTCTGCGTCGGTCCACCGCGCAAGCAGGGAATCGCCGCGTTTCAGTTGCGTATCAAATGCCGGTTCCACCATGACCAGTTGTGGCGGATCGTTGACCGGATCGGGAAGCATCCGGACGATTCGTTGGACGCGCGATGCTCCCATTAATCGTCCGTCGTCGATCGTGGCCACCAAGTCGTAAAGCCCGGGGAGCACGTCGTGCATCGGCAAGGCCGCCCGATCCGCCTCGTCGTCGGGGTCTTCAAAAAACGTTGGACCTACCGAGACAAACTCCGGGATTCCGCCGGCTGTACCGGGTCGTTCCAAGCTAAAATAGATCACTGCGTTGCTGTCCGGGTCGGCGTCTGTCCAGGCCACCGCAAGGGAATCACTGCGGTGAACCTCCAGCAATGCCGTTGGGGCCAGGATGGAGATCGACGGGGGCTGATTCCCCTGCGGAAAAACGAGGTGGACATGTCCGGGGGCCGCGGAAACTCTCACGTCGCCGCCGCGGGTCAGAACCGCCAACAACTCGAATGACCCCGGGTTTACTCCGGCGAGAACCACCGTCATGCGGTCATTGAGACCGTCCACGGTCGCGCTCACCGTGGAACCCACCGCCATCGTCGTTTCGCCCGCGCCGCCCAACGCTCGAAGATAGAGAGCGACCGATGCCCCAGCATCCGATGCCTCGTCCTCCCATTGAACGGTCAGCTGCGAACCGATCGGAAGGGTGACATCCGCGGAAGGCTCCAGCAGCGTTATGGAGACGGGAGTCGGCTGGAGGAGAGGCACGCCGGGCTCCCCAGTC
Organism: Planctomycetota bacterium; assembly: GCA_038043285.1. Classification (GTDB taxonomy): domain Bacteria; phylum Planctomycetota; class Phycisphaerae; order UBA1845; family UBA1845; genus JBBTCJ01. The sequence goes on from JBBTCJ010000001.1 coordinate 46,533, forward strand.
GGGGGTCCGGCCGGCGGCTCGCCCGTTGGGCCGCCGGCGGGCGGAACATCCACCGCGTCGCGGATCAGGTACTCCGCCGGACGAATCTCGTCGAAATCGACGCCGAATTGCAATGATTCGCCCGGAAGAGATCGCCCACGTTCATCCACGCCGGAGATTTCAACCTGACGCGCCGACTTGGGACTGACGACCGACGTTGCGGTCATCGGGGGGACGCGCACAAATACGCGGTGGACCACCGTCGCGGCGTCTGAGAACTCCACGCTCACGTCGGCCCGGGCTACGCTCTCGTTGCGCACGCGAGCCCAAATCGTCAGCTCGTCAGGAGACGGCCGCGCGCCGATCGGATCGAGCGCACCAGTCACGTCTCCCACGGAAATCAGCCCGCCGGCGTCGCGTGAGGAGCTACTCGAAGGCGGTTGCTGCCCGCAGCTGAGAAGTAGCGACAGCGACACCGCACCGATTGCCTGCATTGCGCGGGTGTGCTGATCGTTGTGCATGTCGCCAGCTCACCGACGATCCGCCCGCATCCCAGCGGCACGCCACGCGCGCCCCGGACTCAGAACGAACCGACCCAAGGTGCCCCTCGGAGCCGCCCCCAAAATGTTGTCCAGCCCACTATTATAGGAGCATACTCCAAAACTCGGCGCCGGTCAAGAAAATCGCCTGACCTTATCTGCCGCGCCAGGCGGGATGGCCCGAGGGCGGGCAACCGCTGCTTGATCGATGGCGCTGTTTCGACGGCTACCCCTGAATCGCCCCGGCGGAAGCGACCGGGAACGAAAACGGGTATAACTCGCCGTCGTCGAGATGTTCCTGGTTACACACCGGCTGAGGCGATATCCTTCGTCGTTTAGGGGTCCGGCTCATGCTTGCCGCTGGATCTCCGTATCGCGGTTCGCTGTCCATTCCGGGCGACGGACCCGAGAAACGGGGTTGTTACTACTCATGCGCTTTCAAGTGGACAACGAGTATCACGCGTTGGCGGCCGTGCTGGTGCACCGTCCGGGGCCGGAGATCGAACGGCTCACCCAGGACAACGCGCGGGAATACTTGTTTGAAGACGTGCCCTATCTCCGCAGGATGCGCGACGAACATGACGTCTTCGTCGGGAAAATGTGCGAGCACGGGGTCCAGGTCATCTACCTCGAAGCCTTGTTGAAGAACTTGGTGGAGGGCGAGGAGTCGCGGAAGAAGCTCATCGACGCGGTCTGCGCCGCCGATGGCGTGCCTGCGATCGCGCCGGAGCTGGCCAGTCTCCGGCGTTGGTCGCCGGCGGAATTGGTGGACATTCTGTTCGCGGGGATGACGTTGGGCGAATACGCGCAGGCGATGGGGGGCGGGGTCGCCGCCGGTCCCTCCGGCGGGGGGGGGGGGGGGGGGGGGGAGGACGACGTCTTTCTGCTTCCGCCGATTCCGAACGCCTATTTCAGCCGCGATCCGGCCGTCGTGGTGGGCGACGCGGCGATCTCCTGCAAGATGCACTACGCTCAGCGGGTGCGGGAGACGCTGCTGGTGCGGGCGGTGCTGGAACAGCACCCGGAGTTTCGAGACAACGAGATCACCTACGGCGGATCGCGCGAACCGACGGAAGACCGGCCCCACACCGTCGAGGGCGGCGACGTGATTGTCCTGTCGCCCGAAGCGGTGCTCGTCGGAGTGAGCGAGCGGACGCGGAGCGAGACCATCAAACGGGTGGCCGACAAGTGCTTCCGCTTCGGCGGCGTCCGGCGAGTCTACGAGGTGGCGATCCCCGCGGAACGGGCGTTCATGCATCTCGATACGGTGTTCACCGTCGTGGATCGCGGCAAGGTTCTTTGGTACGCCGAAGTGATGGAGCAGGTCAAGCACGTTCACCGGTTTGAACCGTTGGAGAAGGGCGGCGGGGCGCGACGCGTGTCGGAGTCACGGTCGTTTTCCGACGTCCTTCGGGATGAGTTCGGCACGGAGTTGACGACCATCAACACCGCGGGGGGCCGAAGGCCTCACGCCAAGAAGGAGCAGCGGATGGACGCGGCCAACGCCCTGGCGATCGGGCCGAGTCTGGTGGTGACCTACGAGCGGAACGAGCACACCGTGCGCGAGCTGGGTCGACACGGCGTCGAGTGCCTTGTCATCGGCGACGCCGAGCTGGTTCGCGGCTTGGGCGGACCACGATGTATGACCATGCCGCTGACCCGGACTATTCCTACGAATGTCGCGCCGCGCGATAGCCATTTGTAGCGTGGCGGTTTATCCGCGGCGCTTCCGTTTTCGTGGCAGCGCCGCCCCTGAAGGGCGACGCTACGCAAAAACGGGAAATGCTCCGGCTCGCCGCTGTTTCAACCCATGGCGATCGGGGCCACCAGGGGTCGGCACACGCGCTGGAAGTCCGTCCGGCGAACCCGGATCGAATCACGGTGCGTGCCGGCCTGCATCACCACATACTCGTCGGCAAGGAGGTGTTCATCCATGATCGTCCGCAACCCGAACATCGCCCCGATGGGGGGTTCGGCGCCCAGCTCGCAGTCCGGGAAGAGTTCGGCCATCTCGGCCTCCGTCGCCAATCGGAGGTCCTTCTCATGAAGGGCCACCGCGGCACGTTTTCGGTCGAGGTGGTGCGGCGCGGAAAGGACGCAAATGGCGAAGCCCGCGTCGCCGCGAACCACGACGGGTTTGGCGACGAGGTACCCGGAAACGTGTTCGGCGTGGGCCAACCCCTGGGCAGTGTAGGTTGTGGTATGGGTGTGTTTTTCGAACTCAACAGCGTTTTGTCGGAGGTAGGTTTCCAGTTTCATGACGCGGCTCCGTGGTCGGGCGTTCGCCCCGGGGCCCGCGCCCCGGGTTTCAGATGGAAATGGACGGCGCGCCGGGCGCACACCGAATGCCCTGCAGATTCCATGCCGCCCCGGATCCAGGGGCCTGACCGCTTGTCCGACCTCGGTCGTCGGCTCGGCAGAGGTTCGGGGATGCCAGCGGAGTCCCAACGAAGGTCCGGAAAAAATCTGCTCAGCCACTACGCACGGCACCCGGAAATCTGGTAGAATCCAGCCATTAATCTTCGCCCCACCGGCTGGCATCGGGCGTCCGCCGGAGCTTCGGATGCGGCGTGGGGACAAGTCGCAGACGTCATCGCCGGGGCGGCGACGGAGAGGGCGCGGCCCATTCTTGCGGGGAGTCCATAGTGACCCCCCGGCTGTGAGGCGTGATATGGGCGGCATGACATCCTTGCTTTGGGTTGCCTCGATTGCACTCGGGCAAATGGAGGGCGGCGGAGGACCGCTGGTTCTCGCGCCGCCGGCGTCCTGCGTGCCGTTGGTGCAACGCACCTTCGCGCGGGAGCTACTTCGACAGTACGAGGCGCAGTACGGTCAGCTTTCTCGGCCGGTTTCCGGCCAAGTTCCTCCAGCATTGACCATCTTTCCGCTCGCCGGGGCGTTCGGGGAAGATATCTTCCCGTACAACTTCGTGGACCTTCAACCAGGTTCAGGCCTGCTGGACTGGAATTGTACGAACATGACCTATGACGGACACACGGGCGACGATACGGACATCCGCAGCTTTGCGGAGCAGTTGATCGGCGTACCCGTCTATGCGGTGCAGGACGGGATCGTGGCGGCGGTGCACGATGGTGAGTCGGACATGAACACCGCGTGGGCCGATCAGCCTTCCAATTTCATCATCATCGACCATGGCCTCGGGCGCACTGGTTGGTACTGGCATCTACGTGCCGGCAGCATCGACGTCGAGGTCGGGCAGACCGTCCTGGCGGGCGACCAGATCGCCCTGTGCGGATCAAGCGGGGTGTCGTCCGGCCCACATCTGCATTTCGAGCTTCGCGAAGAGGACGCCGTCGTCGAACCATTCGCTGGACCTTGTCGACCCGGGCCCAGTGCCTGGGCAGTCCAGCCTGCCGTGAACTCCTCGACGTACCTCCACGATTTCGGCATCATGTACGGAACCCTGGCCGGCATTCCCGCCTGGCCGTACCGCTGGCCTACCTCCGGGCAGGTGGCGGTCACGGACAACGGAGTCTGCGTTTGGTTCTACGGAACGAATCTTCCAACGAACAGCCTCTGGACCGTCCGTTTTCGACGACCCAACGGAACCATCGTGTCGACCGGAACCTACTTCTTCCACAATCCCTTCTGGCGGTGGTTCTTCTGGTGGTGGCCGTATGATCTGCCGGAGTTCCATACCACGGTCGGAACCTGGCACGCCCTGCTGTACATTAACGATCAATTGATGATTGAGGCGCCTTTTGAGGTTCGAACGGCGCGGACTTCAGATTTCAATCGGCCGCCGGGGCCGATCAAAATCGAACTACATCCATCGGAGCCAAATCCCGGTGAAGCTCTCGCCGCTTGGGTCGCGAAATCGGCGCCGTTGGGTGATCGGGATTACCAAGTCGTGCAGTTTCGATACGTCTGGACCGTCAACGGAGCGGTCGTCCGCTCGGTGACGACGGCCGCGCAGTCCGACGTTCTCTCGCGAAGGCACTTGCGATCCGGCCAAGTGGTGTCCTGCGATGTCACTCCCTTCGATGGTCAAGCCTACGGTCTAACCGACTCGGTCGTGGCGACGGTCGTGGACTTCCCCGTGCCGGCGCTCTCGCACCTTGGCGCAGCGGCGATGGCCGTGGCGCTGCTCACGGTCGGAGCCGTGGTCCTTCGCCGGCGTGCGGATCTGCGAATCGATTCCGCGAGCGCTCGCCCGGCGTCGCAAGAAGCCTAGTGCTTTGACACGGTTGATTCTTCGGGTAGGTGAACCTCCGCTCCCTCGCGGTTGCGGCTCCGATAAGAGGCGGCTGGCCGTTTGAACAGGGCCGCGACCGTGAGGGAGCGGACGTCGTTTCCTCCTCGTCTTCTAGTTCTGTTCCTTCCATCGGTACCGCGACCGCCGGGGAGCGGCCTACAAAGCTGGAAACACGATGGCTGGCGGAAGGAGGTTAACCCAAAAAACAAGCATGTCGGACCACGAGGGGCAATGGCACGATACGCCGTGCCGCGGCTCTTGTGGCTCGCGTGTTCCTGCGCTTGGCGGTCCGAACGACGCGGGATAGAATCGCACATCGTTGGCGGCCCTGTCCGCTACCTGTTTCCTTACAGCCATCGGACGGGGAACCGACGGCACGCAGGGCGTTGCTGCATTTGCGGGCGTAGCTCAATGGTAGAGCATCAGCCTTCCAAGCTGAATGTTGCGCGTTCGAGTCGCGTCGCCCGCTGTAGCAAAAACGCCATAAACTGCGTCAATAACGTGGTTTGCGGCGTTTTGCTTCCGCCCACCAAGGGACACAAGGGGACACCAGAGGGCCTCATAGTGGGAGAGTTTGCACCAGAGTTTCGGCCTGAAGGCTGATTGCGAGGAAGCCTATTTCCGTGGCCGTGGCGCGACGCGAGGGTGTTCGGCCTACTTGGAGCGTCGGCGGGGCTTTCGCTTCGCTGGGTGGCCCGCGGCAAGCGGAGTGAGACTCTCCACGGCGGACCTCAGCGACGACAGCCGTGGGTGCGAATAGCGGGCCGTGAGAACCGGCGTCGAATGACGCGCCAGCGCCTGAAGTGTGGCGAAACTGTCGGCGACAAGACTCAGACGGGTGATGTAGGTGTGCCGCAGGGCGTGAAAGTCGGCGAAACGCCCGGAGGCGTCCTCGTATTCGACGGCGGCGGCGGCGAGGTCGGCACGCAGCATCTTGATGACCTGATATTGCCTCGGCAGCGCCACGAGCGGAGCCGCAGGGAGCCGGTCGGCGACCCGCTCCGCCAACTCACGCGCCAGAACCAGCGGAATGGGCTGACGATCCATCCGGCGCCGCTTCGAGAACGCGGCACGCACAGTGAGGCACGGCTGATCGCCGCCCAACTCCGCATCGCAGACCCGCAGGCTACGCAGCTCGTTGAGTCGTAGTCCCGTTTCCAATGCCAGGCGATACAGCATCGCCCGATCCGACCCCGACAGCCCGAAGCGATCCGGCCCGGAGGCCGTGGTGGCGAGCAACGCCGAGATTTCCGCCTCGCTCAGCGCCCGGCGGTCATGGCGACGGTCCGTTTCCTCGTTGAGCGCCGCGACGTGCGCGATCGGATTGGCCACACTGCGCTCCTCACGAACCAGCCAGTTGAGATACGCCTTGAGCGCCTTGAGGTGCCGGTTCCGCGTTGCGGCACTACGTCGCTTCTCCCGAAGCTGGGCGAGATACGCGACAACCCTCGCGGGCGTCACGTCCGCGAGCGTCGACGCCTTTATCGCCGTCAGCATCTTCTCGACCGTGGCCACCGTCCAGGAGACGTGGACCGGCGACAATTCCCGTGCCTCGAGCGCTCGACGGTAGTCCACAAGCTGCGCCACCAGGTCAGCCTCGGCCCTTCCGCCAAGCCCGAGCGCGGCCAATCGCTGAGTAGTCCTGAAAGGAAGGCCCGCGAGCCAGTCAGCAGTATCAGAGTCCGGCTTGCACCCGATCAACACGCACCGCGCCAGGGTTTCAAGCCGATGACCAAGTGCTTCCGTGCTCCGCCGGTCGGCAAAACCAGCCCACCGATGCCGGTTGCCGCGATGGTCACGCCATTCGACGTACCAGACGTTGGGGGACTTGGAATCGCGGAGGAGACGCATGGAAATCGCTTGCGTCCTACTCCGGTAGCTCCACCACGGTGCCACGAAGAGTGCCGATGACGGCGATGATATCGGTGTCGGGAATCGGCGGTAAGAGGATGACGTCGGTCACGTGAAAGAACAGCGGGACCGTGGTCGCGGTGAGCCAAGCGGGCACGTCTATTCCGCCGGCGTCGGAAGCCGCGATCACCAGTTCAACGTTGACAATCCTGTAAGGGGCGCTGCGGTTCGCCGCGGCGGCGTGGATGGGGGTGCTGGCGGCGGAGTTTTCACGCACCACGCAATCATATTTGGCTCCGGCTTCCGCCGCCCGCCGCCCATTTTCTTGCTGGGCGTAGACGTTTTCCTTGGGTGCGGAGGCGTTGACGGCGGCGGTGACGAGGGCTTCGGCGGCACGGGCATTTTCGTCCAGGGCGGCGAGTTTTTCTCGTTCTGCGGCGACGTGGCCGCGGCGGGGATCTCGGCGAGGATCCAACGTGCCGGTCAGGAGCATCGTCCCATTGGGGCGAGGGGTGACTGTTTTCACCGTGACCTGGGCGTAGCTCGGCTCGGTGAGGAGCTTGAGATGTGACAGGGTGGCGATGACGGCGTCGTACTGGGTCCGGGCGGCCTGCATAGCTTCGGATTCGCGTGCGGAAACCGTGGCGTAGCTGCGGGACGTGGTCTTGCTGGTGGTCGAGGTGGAGCGGGTGCGCAGATTCTGGGGAACAGCCTCGCCGGTGGAGGAAATGTTTTCGTCCATACTAGTTTCGACGACCCTGGCCGGAGTCGCTTCGGAGCCAAACTTTTCCTTGTCGATCAAGGCCCAGACGTCCGCGGTGAGGTTGACCCTGGCGACGACTTTGTCGGCCTCGCGGAGGCGAGGGAGGAGGGCGTGCTTGGGCCAGTCCTTGCGGGCTTTCGGTGGGTTGGCGAGCACAAGAAGCGGTAGAATGAGGATCGACGCGAGCTGCAATTTGTGTCTTGACATGGTCCTAACAACCTCCGTACGATGACCCATGATTGGCCGCCGGGAAACACAGCGGTCCGGCGGCGGATGCCAGCCCTTATCCGGGCGGACGGACGCCTCATCTCTTTTTTAATTTTCCGCGTACACGCCGCAAACAAGGTGCGCTTAGTAGATAGCTCCAGCCTCCGCGCACCTCGCCGAAACCTTTCCTCGAATCCGATGTTCGGAACGCGAGTTCGCCGAAATCGCCGATGGAGGTCCAGGAGTCGTAAGGAAAAAAACCAATGCGGAGAGAAGAGCTGTCACACCTGGAATCCGAGAAAGAATCCATCATCGCCGATCTCGTCAGCCTGTTGCGCGAGTACCCCTTTTCGTACGTGGCCGCTTTGCATCAGCGCGTTGCGATTCGGAGAACGCGGCTTTCTCGTCCGACGCCGCCGCGTCAGCCTCTTCAGCTCTTCCGATCTCACGACGCATCTTGAGCAGGTCGTAGTTGCGCGCCTCGGCGATCGCGTTCAACCTGTCCTGCTCGTTGAGTCTGAAGAGTAGGACCAGGCCCGCGTTGACGATCTCGTTTGGCTGAACATCGGCGCCCTTGGAGACCAGGTACTCTAAATAGGCATCGAACTCGGAAGCCACGGCTTTCGAAAACCAAAGATTTTTTCTTCTGGTTTTTGACATCTAACACATTATCGCTGCGTAGGTTATGCGCCGTCGAGGTGTCGACAAGGCACCTTAACGACACTTTTTGTTTGACATTCGACACCGTTTCGCGCATACTGTGGACATGGTGACTGAAGAAACCGTGATTGTGCGTTTTCCCCGGCGGCTGGACGACCTCCTTCAACGGGTCGTTCCGGGAATTCTCCGCGGCGAGCGAGGGGCGAACCGGCGGATCACGTACGCGGTGGATGAGTATCTCCGTTCTCGGGGCATCGAACCCGAGGAGCGGCCAATCGCGGCGACGAAGGTGGCCGGATAGAGCACATGGACCTCCATCAGAGCAACGATCGCAACGTCACACTGACACTGGCCCAGGTGGGCGAGAGGCACCAGGTAAGCGTCAAGACGATCCGGCGTTGGATCGCCGATGGTCGGCTCCCGAAGCCGATCCGCATCGGGGCGCGCAGCCCGCGAATCCGCCTCAGCACGCTCCTGGATTTCGAGCAGCGATCCATGTTTGTTCGTCGGCGTAGCGTTCGGGCCTCGGCCTGAACAAAAGTAGAAAAACACCCCGCCCCACAGGGGGCGGCGAGTGGAAGACGGACTAACGCTCAGGGATGAGCCGGCCCAACGCCGTGGCCCGGAAACACACGCCTTCCCCTGCGGGGTGAGGATTGAAGAGTCCAAAACTGCCCGGCGAGCCACAGAACGCCGGCAGGCGGTTGTAAGACGACCACCGTCGCCCCAGGGAAGGGTGACACGCAGAAGGGAGTGCGACAACGGTGAATCGGGCCGGAACTTTAACCAGGGTTGTCCCGCACAGGATCGGTCCGGGGAACTTTAACCGCCAAGGCGTTGGGCCGTTAAACAATGCACCATCTGAGCTGCAAACAGGCGGCGCGGGCCTGGGAGATTGCCCCGACGAAGGCAACACAAGCCGGGGATCCAGCGTTTCTGAAGGTTGCCCAGGCGATGCTGCATTTCCCCGTCGAGGCGACGGCGGAGCTGGCGTTCTGGCTCGGCGAGGCCGACCGACGCGAATTCGAGCGGCGAGAGCTGCCAATCCGCGAGGCGATGCAGAGCGGGCGAGTGTATCGCGGGGTGGTGCATCCGATCCGCCGTTGATTCGATTGGGCCCGGGCGGCGACTACGTCCGCGACTGGCCAGAACCAAGCCATCAGTCTTCCCCCCCCAACGCGGCGCCAACCCTACGGCGCCGCAGTGACGCGCCAAGCGACGGCGGTTCCGATCCAACGGGGCCGCCGTCGCTGCGCCTGCGCTTCGGCTGGGTGGAGATTGCGTGTTGGGTGGTGCTGGCGGCGGAGGCGCTCCGTCTGCTGAACGTGGGTCACTAAGGAGAAGGTCATGGAGGCACAGGGGTTGACGGCACGCCGGCCGATTGAATGCGCCGGTTGCAACGCGGTGATCGGACGTGGCGAGGTCTATACGGTGGATAGTGGCGGAATCATCCTCTGCCCAGACTGCTACGAGGGGGTCAATGACGTGGATGAGGAGGATGACCCGGAGTGCGAATGAAGCTGGTCTATGTGGGTGGGCCGTATAGGGCGCTGACGGAGTTCGGCGTGCACCGCAACATCCAGGCCGCGGAGTTGTGGACCGTGGAGCTGCTGCGTCTCGGGGCGGCGGTGATCTGCCCGCACAAGAACACCGCCTACCTCGGCGGGGCGGTCTCGGACAAGCACGTCCTGGCCGCTGACTTGGAGATCCTGCGACGCTGTGACGCGATGTTTCTGATTCCGGGGTGGTGGCATTCGGCGGGCACGCTGGGCGAAATCGCGTTCGCCACGGAGATGGGGATTCCGGTGTTTGAGCGGCTGGAAGAGCTGGCGGCGTGGTTGGATGCAAACGTGGAGCACGTAGCGGCGTAAGAGGGCATAGAAAAGACGGGAGGACTGTGGAATGTTGCACGAAATCAAGACGCTCGCGGACCTGGAAAAAATTGAAAATGGCCTGCTGGGGATACAGTTCGCGCGGTTTCTGAAGCAGGTCAATGAGGATCTGATCGAGCGCCCGGGCGCGGACAAGTCGCGGGAGATTGTGTTGACGTGCCGGTTCACGCCGATCGCCGACGACTGCGGGGCGCTGTCGGAAGTACGCACGGAGCTCGAGATGAAATGCCGGGCGCCGGCGGCGAGGACCAAGGAGTATTCGATGGGGATTCGGCGGGATGGGTTGGTGTTCAACGATCTCTCCATCGACAACGTGAGACAGCGAACGCTCGACGAGCGGGACGGGAACGCGAGCTGACGACGGCAACTGGCAACCGGGGAACGGCAAAACAACAGCAAGACGAAAGGAACGTGGAACGTGTTCACCAAAGAATCGTTGGAACTGATTCGCAAAAACTTCATGCCGCGGATTCTCGTGCCGTCGAGCGAGCGGGCCGGCGTCTACTTCACGGTTGACGGGGATGGAAAGCTGTACAAACACGCCTCAGAGCCTGCCCCCAGAGACTACAAGACCTTCACGCTTGACGACTTCATTCGTGGGTGCACGGAGCTGAGGGCCGAGGTGCGCGAGGGGTGCGAGTCGAAGCTGCTTGTCGCGTGCGGTTGTGAGAGGGTGACAGGATTGCTCGATGAGCGGGACCGGCGGCAGGAGCGGATCACACTACCTCTGCCTCATGCGAGCGAATATGCCCTCTTACGGAATCTGCGATCGTCACGGACCCCGTTGGATCAAAAGAGATTTATCTCCATGCTCCGTATCGAGCTGAGCGGCTGCGTGGACAGGACGCTGATCGGAGCTTTTCGGCGGCTCAAATTCTCACAAAGTGACAGTGGCGAGTCGGTGGTGGAGAACGCCAGGGAGGCGTTGAGTCGTTCGGTCAAGAAGGAGGCGGCCGCTGGGGGGGAGGGCGGAGAGATCGCCGAGGAGTGCACGCTCCACGTCTGTATCTACCGCGACCTGGTCGCAGCAGGATGGACGCAACCGATTCGATGTGCCATCGAGACCGATCTTGACGGCCCGACATTCACCATGATCCCGATGGCCGGGGAGCTGGAGACGGCGCAGCGACTCACTGACGAGAAGATCCGCGAACGCCTTGCGGTTGCCCTGCCTACCGCGACGGTCATCTGCGGTGCGATTTGACGAGCGGCCGGAGTTTCTACCGGCGAGACTGACCCCGGACTATCGCTGGGAGAAGATCATTCGGGCGGTGATGCGCGGATATGGGGTCGGGGTTGAAGGGGCGGTGGCGAAGCTGGAAATGGAGCATCGGGAGTATGACCAGACGTCGCGGGCGGAGCTGGAGGAAACAGGCAGAAGGATGAAGGAATTGCCTATCGACGACGGCCGATCGTCGACCGGAAACAGCAGACCATCGGCGATGGAGTGCCATGAGCCATGAGGACACGGATGGTGGTGGTGGGGATTGTCGGGTTGTGCGGCGGCTGTCTGGTGGATGCGTCGAAGCTAGCGGGGTATTCCAACCCCAGCACGGACGTCTCATACAACCCGTGGACGAAGAGTTTTCACGCCAGAACAGGCGCGGACTTCACGGGAACGCTCGACGGTGAATACGACCCAGACACCAAGAGGGTGCGGGTCAAACTGGAGGTCGGCAGCAACGCATCAGGGGTGGTGCAGGCGGAGGGAGAGAGGGCGGAGCACCTCGTGGAGCTGCGGAAGCTGGAGACACAGTACCTGATCGAGAGCCAGCGGATTGTGGGTGACAACTTCCGGGCGTTCGGACAGATGTTGGCGATCGCGGCAGCGGGAGGCGGAGAGGCGGTGGCCAAGATGGTCGACGCTGCGGCACCGATCCTCAAGGGCAGCGCGTTGAAGGTGAACGGCCTGGGAAGCATCGGGCTCGGAGAAACTGTTGGACCGCCCGCGGTGGCGGTGCCTGGCCCGTAAAGAAGAAAACGCCGGCAACGCCACGGGCGAACCATGGCGCGGCGGAGCGACCTCCGCCGCCGGCTGTTGGTGCGGGGTAGAGCAAGGGCAGCTCGCTGGGCTCATAACCCGGAGGTTGCAGGTTCAAGTCCTGCCCCCGCTAGTGAAAGGAGAACGCGATGAGCCCTTGTGAATGGATGAGCCTGATGCCGGCGTGGTTTTGGAGGGTCACTGGATGGTTGGGAATCGGGTGGGTGGCGTTGGCGTGTTGAGTGGTGGGCGATGAGCGACTGAGTGCGGGCCTTGTGGGCGGCGAACGATGGCTTGGGGTTCGCGGATTCATGTAAAGTCCGAAAAGAATTAGCGTTTTTAGGGAAAAGAGCTGGCTTTTTTTTGTAGGATTCACCAAGAAAAATACGCAAACTTTGGGAACGCGGGCACCTGTGGCGGGGAAAACGGAACATTTTTGTGACGATGGCAGCGTCACAAAAGCGACACCAGAAATGGATGATCCCGATACCGGTGTGGTTTGGGAGAATCACCAGCTTGTTAGCAATTAGTTAGGGTTGTTGGCGTACTGAGGTGCGGGCCTGTTTGCTGGTGTGGGTGGCGAATAATGGCTGATAATTGGATCAAGTGGGTTGTGGGGCTCACGCGGCGCCGGGAAATAGTGGCGATGGCGGAGGAGCTGAAGCTCGACCGGCGGCAGGTGGCGGGGTTGTTCATGGAGCTGATGGAGTGGGCGGACGAGAACACTGTTGATGGTAACGTTCGCGGCGTTACAAAAGCGTTTCCTGATATGCACGTCGGTGTGCGCGGGTTTGCGGAAGCGATGGAAAAAGTTGGATGGCTGCGGGAGAAAAAGGACGGCATTTTCTTTGTGGGCTTCACCAAGCACAACGCGCAAACCTCGAAATCACGGGCACTTACGACGAGGCGGGTGAAACGCTGGCGTAACGCTGCCATCGTCACAAAAGCGTTACCAGAGAAGATAAGAGAAGAAGTTAAAAAGACTAACCCCCCTAAGCCCCCCCAGGGGGGGGGCGTGGTTTTGACACACCCAGAGACCGGCGAAGAGGCCACGCCGGAAAACCAATCCCCGCGAACAGAGCGCCGGGCACGTGCAACGCGGGGCGATGAGTGGTGGCGGGAGAAGACCGGATGACGCCCACCGAGTTCGGGGAATTGGTGTTGCCGAAGGTGCGGGCGCTATGGCCGGCGTATTTTCGGCGATGGAGCGGCGACGATCAGCGGATCGCGCATCGGATGCTTTCCTGGAGCACGGCGGACGCGGTGGTGGCGGCGTTGGAGGAGTGTCGCGCGGAGGAGCCGGACGATGCGCGGCCGCAGTGGAAGAGGGTGCGGGAGATTGTCCGCAAGCGGCGGTCACCACAGGCGGTGGTGATGGATGGTGGAGAGCGTGAGGCGATAGAGACATGCGAGCGTGAGGGACATGATTGGTGTTTGAGGCCGGATGGAACGCCGGCAAAACATTGGGTGCACTTCCGGCAGACGGCGAGCGATCACGAATGCGCGTATTGTCGGCGGTGCCGTAAATATGGGGTCATCGAGGAACCGGTGGGCTCGCAACAGACTGGCGATGGCGTATGAGATTACTGTCGCTTGATCCTTCGTCGACGCGAACCGGGTACGCCATCTTTCGTGGTAGCGGGCACGTGTTGGAGGCTGGTTACCTGGGGCCGGCGCGGACGAAGGACTTGGCGTTGGATCGGATCGTGGCCATGTGTGGGGAGCTGGAACGACTCGTCGCCGGGCAAGTGATCCATCGAATCGTGTTGGAGATACCTTCCGGCAAGGTGCACGCCCGGCGGCATCTAGGTGGCGGGGCGGGGCTGAGCGTGTATGGGATGGCCGCAGGAGCGATTCTCTGGGCTGCGGTGAAGGCGATGGGAGGGATCGTTTCACTGGTGTGTTGTGTCAAGGAAACAGAGTGGACGCGGGGAGTTCCCAAAGGCGAGCGGCAGCGGCGAGTGGCATTGGCTTATCCGGCGTACCGGGAGGCGATGGGGAAGGACTCGCCCGGGGACGTGGCGGACGCGATCGGGCTGGGGGACTGGTGGTATGCGAAGAGGACGTGTCGAAGCGGCGGCTGAGCGGGGACGACCAATGCGATCCATGGCGCATTTGAAGGTTGGGGATCAGGTGGTGTTGATCCATGATGGCGAACCGAGGAGGGTTCGCAAGGTATTCGCGGTTGGCATCCATCACTTGGAGGTTGATGGACTGCGAGGATTGTTCTTTCGCAGCACGGGGTGTTCGGTGGTGAAGCCGGGCTGGCGTATCAGTGACGACCTGGAGCTAATTGCGGGTGCGGAGAAGATCGCGGGCGCCGGGGTCCTTCCCAGGGGGGCCGCGCAGGGCTCTGCCCGAATATTTCGCGGGGTTGATAGGCACGAAGGTAATTCTCGGAGTAATTAAGGCGTGAAAAAGTGGTGGGCGGATGTGGGCGGGCTGACGCGATGGGATGGATCGAGTGCGGAAGAAGGCGGGTGCTGGACGGGGTGCGAAGCCCGAAAGCGGTTTGTTGGCCGATCGCGTCGACCGGGATATCGCCGCCAGCGCGATCAGGAAGATCAAAGACGGCGGTCAACCCACCGCGCGCGAGACACAGGCGCTGCGGCGCTTCGAGAAGGCGCGGCGTGAGCAGCAACTCAGCGACCTACTGCGTGCGATTCCACAGCGGATATTCCGAGAATGTTTCGGGGAAGTCCAGGCCAAGCAGCTTCGGGACTGGGAGCAGCGGTACGGCTTCCCGGTGGCCGTGCCGGTGGTGGATTTGTGGGCTTTTGGGCGGCGCTTCCGAGCCTTCCTAGCGGAAAACGCGCACCGAATCCTGGTGTGCGGCCCCACGGGCGACCCCATGCTCGATGGGCCGGAAAGCCCGGCCTTGGAGCGCTACCGCGACGAAAAGGCCAAGCTCGCACGCCTGGATCGGCTAGAACGCGAGGGTGCACTGCTGGCGCGAGACATGGTGCATCATGGTTTGGGGCGGTTGGTGATGATTTTCCGTGGAGCCAGCGAGCAGATCCAACGCCAGTTCGGGGTGGAGGCACATGGGATTTTGAAGGACGCGGTCGACGAGTATGAACGCGAGATGTGGGAATGGTTGGAGCAAGATAAGGAGATCGAGGGCTATGGTCGGAACAAGAAGCGGATGGGCACAGTGGAACAAGATCAAAGGGAATCCGCGCGCTGAAGTCTATGGGATGGTGCAGAAACCGGCGGTGTCCGTCCTCTTTTTCTTGGGGTGCGCGGGTGCCAGCGCCCAGGTCTCGGTTCCTCCCGCCGCGCACCTGCAAAAGCTCATCGACGAAGGCGCGCCATTCGTCCGCGTGACCGAATCGTTAGAGGTCGCGCAGTCCATCCGGGCTCGGTCAAACCTGACGATCTACTGCACGCCCGGGGTCGAACTGCGCATGAAGTCCGGCACGTTCAACGGGACCAACGCGAAAGACGCCGCGAACTCGCTCTTGCAAATTGTGGACGCGGAGAACGTCGAGGTGCAAAACTGCACCCTGGTGATGCTCAAGGCGGAGTTCGTCCAGCCCAGTGAGTTCCGGCACGCGGTGCGGGTGACGGGGTCGAAGAATGTGCGGCTGGTCAACGTGACCGCGAAAGATGCCGGCGGCGATGGGTTCTACCTGGGAGTTGACGACAACGTGCAGCCCGGTCAGCCCCGTCGCGGCGTCGAGAACGTCACCCTGGACCGCTGCAAAGCCACCAACTCCTCACGGCAAGGGCTGACGATCCTGTCGTGCAAAGGATGCTACGTCTACGACTCCGAGTTTTCCGGCTCGGTGGGGGCGAGTCCTCAATCGGGCGTGGACATTGAGGCCGG
>JBBTCJ010000002.1:0-51625 GCA_038043285.1 Planctomycetota bacterium
TCGTCGCCGCGCACGGCGAAGACCGAGCGGAGGATCCCGGGCGTTCGCGCTCGCAGGACGACCTCGTACTCCGCCGCCACCACCCCCGCCGCGCGAACGCTCGAAGGAAGCGGAACGAGGACCAGCAGAGCCGGGATCAGCACCAGCAGCAGCACGCCCACGGCGACGGCCCGAACTCGCACCGGACCCGTCTCTTCCGCATGCCACAGATAGCGCATCAGCCTGCGGAGCGAACCGAGCACGAAGGTGCCGAGATAGACGGCCGCAAAGACGATTCCCAGCAGAAACACCTTGGCCGCCAGCACCGCCGCAATCGAAACCAGAAGCGTCAGACGATAGAGGAAGGACGCGATGCCATAGGTCGATAAAATCGCCCGTACGCGGCGGGTGTCGGGTGCAACCGGTTGTCCCAGCCCCAACAGCAGGCGTTTTCCCACCGCCACGATGTGTTCGTTGGCACGACTGCGCAGGTTGGGTATCTCCGTGAGGTCGCTCAGGATGTAGTATCCGTCGTAGCGCATCAGGGGATTGACGTTGAACAGAACCGTGACCACGCTGGCGAGGAAAATGACGTTGTAGGCGATGGAATGCACCACCGACGGCTCGGTCAGCGCCCACACGAAGACCGCGATCGACGCGAGAATGCTCTCCACGTACATGCCCCCCAGGCAGACGATGAGTCGCTCGCGTTTTCGGGTGAACCCCCAGCAGGCGGTCGCATCGACATAGGCGCAGGGCGTAAACAGGATGAAATAGGCGCCCATTTCGGGCACGTGGCCTCCGTAATGCTTGCACGCGTAGGCGTGCCCGAACTCGTGGCAAACCTTCAGACCCACCAGCGTCAGCCAAAGCAGCGGGAGGTTTTGCGCCACCAGAACACCGTCCAGCGGTTGCCGCAGCGCCTCCCAGCGCGAAGCCCCGATGAACACGGCGGCCGCGACCAGGACCAGCCAGGCGGCGAAAAACGTCCGGCTGAACAGAAACCGCGCCAGGTGCACCGTCCGATCCAGGAAGTCGTTCGGGTTCCACAGCGGAATGCGCAGGAACAGGACGCTGCTCAACCTCTGCCTCGCCTCGCTTTGTCGTCGAAGCAGGTAGCGGCGGTAGATGGCCTTGTCGTCGGCGATCGGAAGCCGCAAGAACCCGAGGCGATGGAGCAGGACCACGAATTGATAAAACCGTTCCTCGGCATCGGCGTTGAGGGTTCCGCGCCGGACGAGATCCGCAAAGGTCGCGGACAACGGCCGATCCGCGCGAATCGCGCCGAGCACCGCGTAGTCACCCACTGCCAGGCGATGACTCTGAAAAGTCATCGGATCGCGGACCACGTAGGAGACTACGCCGCGAAAAACGTGGCGGCTGACCTCCAGGTCGTCGCGGAGTCCGACGTGGACCTCGCGCAATCCGGCGGCAAGACTTGGGCGTTGGCCTGGTGAATGGTCGACCATGCTCACAGCTTCAGGCGGAGGTAGTCGATGACCCGATGCAGGGCGATCCACCACACCGGACGACTACCCACGCTCACCCGCGCGACCCCCTCCATGCCCGGCTTGATCCAGTCCTCGTCGGAACAAAGCTCCGCTTCGGCGACAAGAACGTTTTTGGCTTGGCGGGATTCAGCCGACGGGGACACTCGCGCCACGCGAAACTCGCGTCGAATCTCCGGACGCGCAAAGCTCACAAACGATCCTCCCAAACCGCTCGACACGTCCGCCGCGGCCCGCTCCGGAATCGACAGCTCCAGGGTCCAGACCTCCGGCGGAGCGATCTCGTAGAGCCTCTCCCCCTGCGGAACCACCCCCCCCACCAGCTTCCGCGGATCGCCCTCAATCACCATGCCGTCGATCGGCGCGCGAACCACCGACGCCTCGATCCGCCCATCCACAATCTCTCGTCGGACGCGGATCAATTCCTGATTCGCCGCCGCCAATTGCGCCGCCGCCGGCGACCCTTCGACCATCGCCCGGTCCCGCTCCCGCTCCAAAACCTCAAGCTGGGCGCTCAGTTCGGCACGCTGCTGATCAAGCTCGCGGTGATCAAACTCGCACAGCGTCTCACCCTTCCGCACGCGATCTCCCGGTCGAACCCGTGCCTCGGTCAGCATGGCCGAGAACGGCGCCGAAACGTGCCGCGCGTGAGCCGCCGCCACCTTGCACAGCGCGCTCACCTCATAGCTCATCGAGCCGAAGCAAAAAAACATCGCGGCGACCACCCCAACCGCTGCAACGGTCTTTCGGCGGTATCGACCCGGCGCGCTCAGTGACCCGACCGCCTCGCGAGCCCAATCCGTCGCGTGACGAGTAAGCGACCGCCCCGCCCGGTTGGCCAGGACCAGCGACGCGGCGAACGGCTCCACGCGACCGCGGATCTCCTCCAGCCGCGCCGCCGTGAAGGGTCGATCGGCTGCTCCCCGCAGGCTCAAGATCGCCACAATTCTCTCACCGGCACGAAGCGGAACTGATGCCACCGAGTCGCCCTTTGCGGCCACATGCCATTGCCGATGCAGGTGGTAGGTGCGGGGATCGTCAGCCTTCTCCGCCCAGGCCGTGGATTGTGGAGGATGGGAGATCGGAGAACCCGCGTCGAGACATTCCTCCATGGCCGACCGCAGGCTGGACACGCCGGGACTACGCGAGTGAATCTGATCCAGCCCTGAAATGGCGAGGATGTGGACGTGCGGGCCGCTGACCAGCGCCAGAGACGTCTGCACCAGGTCCAGCCGATTGCGTAACTCGTGCGTGAGGGCGAAGGCCAACTCCTCCGCCGATTCGTACGCCGCCGCCCGCGACGCCTGCAAGCCGCCGCGCGGCGACCCGGCCGCTCCCTCCGAACGTCCGACCAGTTCCACCGCCTGCGACGCCGTCCGGCACAGGGATTCCAGCGTCGAAAGGTGCGCCGTCCAGTCTCCCTCGTCCGCCACCGCGACCACGATCGCCAGCGCCCCGATCGCCGGTCCGCTGGGATCGTAGACCGGCGCGGAGAGGAAGGCGACCCGCGCCGTTCCGCCGCGAGCCTGCAAGAGCTTCGCCCACGGACGAGGTTCTGTGAGGGATTCGGTCAGAAACTGCTGAACGTCGGATTTCCAGAACTTCGGATCCGTCGGCCCGCTGTGGGCCTCGTCATGAATGACCTCGGCCGCGTGGCGGACGTGAATCGCGCCGTAGGGACTGGAGTACGACCGGACGACGCATTGCAGCACGCCGGTCATGAACTGCTGCCGTGAGGTCGAGCTTCGCGCAAGACGAATGATTTCCGCGAAAGCGTCGACCGGCAGCGTACCCGCGGCGCGCGTTGGGCCGGCGTCCTTCGCTTTCCTCAGCCTTTCCGTTTGCGCCACGTACGCGGCCCTCTCCCGGCGATTGCCAGTCCCCGCTCAAGACACCAGCGACGATTCCGATGCGCTCGCCATTTCCTCGGGCAGCGTAATGGACACGAAAAAAGCGAGCCCCGCCTCGAAAGCGTCCTCCCGAACCAGCCGGCATCGAACGCACCGCGCAAAGGTCAGCGGCAGGTTGAGCAATTGCCGATCGAACTGCAAGCGATAGACGTCCCCGACCCGGAGCGGGATCGGAGACAAGATGCTGCATCCACCTTCGGAGACGTCCCCGGTCACTCCCTGCACCCTCAACTTCATCATTTCCGAGGCGTTGCCCGGTTGAACCACCACCCCCGCCCTGACCGCCAGACGAAAATGGGCCCGCTGCCGCCGGATTTCCGACGGCGTGTTCCGCTCCAGATCGCGGAGCACCGCAAACGCCTCGTCACCGTCCAAGAGTGGTTGCTTTTCGCTTAATTCGTCGAACATATCCGAAGTCCCCCGCCGTCACGGCTTCTTGGCGACCCCGACCCGACCCTGATCCGTCGCCTCGCCCGACTCGTCCGCCTCGCGCTCGGTGTCGCTACTCGTGCCCATCCCGATTTGCTCCGTAGAAAAATCGACGACCACCTTCAACCCAGCCATCCAATCGTGGTCCTGGTTCTCCACCTTGAGCTTGACTCGGAACGTCTGACTCGCCGCATCGGCCGCCCGGCTGGCGAAGATGACCGTCCCGCTTCGTTCGTTCCACCGTGAATCTGCCGGGCGGACCAGGTATCGATTCCCCACGACAGCCGACCCGGCCAGCGCCAACGGACAGTCCGCCACGACGAGCAATGGATCGAGTTGCACCAACCTCACCACGCCCTCCAATTGGTCCACCGACTCGCCCGGGTGTTTCAGGTGCGCCGCCACGTAGGCCGGAAACGGCGCGCGAATCCGATACTCCGCCAGTGCCGCCTTCTCCCGTTCGTAACCGCGGACAGCCTGCTCCTGATTGAACACCGCGTGGTCGTATTCGACCTGAGCGATCTCGAACGTCGAAACCGCGTCCCCGTATTCCCGCGACGACGCGAAATCGTCACCTTTCAACCGCTCAAACCAGTCACGGTCGCGCCGCGCCTTGCCCAGACGGGCGCGCTCCAAATCCACCGGAAGGGAGGTCTCCATCGCCGCCCTTGCCAGCTCGGTCCGTGCACGCTGGATCCCGTCCTCCATCGCCGCCACGACTTCCCCTTCGCTGACGTACGCGCCCTCCGGGAACGGGATCGCGGCGATGCGCGCCGGCTGAACCCCTGCCAGCGTCGCCACGCGAAAAGGTTCGGTTATTCCGACGACCGAGGCGCCACCGATGGACCGCAGAGCGCTCGACGATTCGCCCTCCGCCCACACAACCCGCGTACCGAGCGCAAGGCCAATGAGCGCAAGGCAAGTGACCACGGTCCAACCTGGCCATGGTCGACTTCGCCAGTGAACGAACGGGACACCTCCCGCGCGCAAAGATCTCGTTGCCTGGGCCATCATGATTCGCTCCTGCCGCTGACTTCCCGTCCAGTGTATCGGTGCAACAGGCGGAGCCTCTAAGCGAGTGACGGACCACCGTTCGTTATCACACCGTGCGAACCCGGCGCACGGCGTGGCACGACGTTATTCGAGGACCGTCCTTAAGCGTTGGAATGCAGATGTGGCGTCACCCATCGCGGGTAACGCGCTTCCTGTCGCGTCGCGCACAAGCCGAAACGCTACGCTTGACCGTTTGGTACCCTGGGCTTTAGTGGATCAAGCGATGTGCGATCATCAGTCGCCGCAGCGGCTGAGGATCACCATGCCAGCGCGATCCGCCGCCGCAATGGTTGCGTCGCGGTCGATGATGACCGTCTTCCCCGCTTCAATCACCAACATCTTCGCTCCGTTCCGCGCCAGGTTGGCGATGGTCTCCGGACCGACGGTGGGTACGTCGAAGCGCATGTCCTGCTCCGGCTTGGCCGCCTTGACCAGCGTCCATCCGCCACGGGGGACGAGCTGACCGGCGCGCTCGATCATTCGGTCAGTGCCCTCGATCGCCTCCACGGCAATGACCTCGGTCTCCTTGACCGCAATCGACTGACCAATGTCAAGCCGACCCATTTCCTTGGCGATGCCCCACCCGAAGTCCGCGTCCTTCCGTTGAGCGGCCGAAGGCTGGGCACAGGTCAGCACTCCGGCGGGCGCCAGATGTTCCGCGGCGTAGCGCGTGCAGTCGTCCATGGTGATTCCGTGACGGTGTAGCTCCTCCGCCACCGCCCCGAGGACGGCGTCGTTCCGTTTGTCGCGCAGGCGGAAGAACCAGATTCTGATCGCCGTCCAGTCGGGCAGCAACTTCAACAAGCGCCACCGGCCATACATGCTGTCCTTCCGGACCGCCCCCGCCAGAATCACCGACCTCGCGCCCTCGCGCCGCAGAATGCGAACCCAACTTCCCAACCGCGCGAGTCCCGCCCAGTGAAACGAATCGGCTGTCCCCGCCAGCGATGCGTCCGCGAACCCCCGAAGAGCCACGATCGTGACATGACAACCGGCCCGCCGCGCGCCCTCAGCCACCAGGAACGGAAATCGCCCCGAACCCGCGATGATTCCCACGCGAGCGCCTTCGGGCTTTCGATCGTTCGACGTCAACTGGCCATTGGCAATCGGCAATCTCTAGCTTCTTCCATTGCCCCCAGCTCGCTCACGAAGCTTCTGGACCTCACGCTCAAGCTCTTTGATCCGCTTCACCCAGTCCGGAAGCTTCTGGAAAACGTACGCCGACCGCTTGGCCGTTTCGATGGGAATCGCCGGGGAACCGAACAGACGTGCATTCGGCTCAACGTCGCCGGCAATCCCGGATTGCGCCGCCACCATGGCCCCATCGCCGATGACCAGATGCCCGGCCACGCCGACCTGTCCCGCCAGCGTCACATGCCTGCCCACCGTCACCGAGCCGGCAATGCCGACCAGTCCGACAAACATGCAATCCGGTCCGATCTTGGTTCCGTGCCCGATGACGATGACGTTGCCGAATTTCGTACCCGTGCCGATTTCCGTGCGGCCCAGGGTGGCGCGATCCACGGCGCAATTCGCCCCGATTTCCACGTCGTCCCCAAGGATCACTCGACCCACCTGGGGAATCTTGACCCACCTGTCCCCCTGCGGCGCATAGCCCAGTCCGTCCTGTCCGATGACCGACCCGGCGTGGATGGTTACGCGGTGACCGAGTTCGCTGCGCTCGTACACCACGACGTTGGGATACAACGTGCAATCGTTGCCGAGGTGTGCCCCCGGACCGACGTAGCACCCCGGATACATCGTGCAATTTCGTCCGATGACCGCGTCAGCCGCAATGGTCACTCCGCCCGCGATGTTCGCCCCCGGGCCGACCTTAGCGCTGCCGTCAATCACCGCCCTGGCGCTCACGCCCCATTGAGGGTGCTTGCGGTAGCCGTGCAGGGCGACGATCGCCGCCGTGATTCCCGCGTACGGATCACCGCTGCGAATGGCCGATATCCGCGCCGGAACCTCGACGTCGTCCTTGACGATGACCGCCGAAGCGCGGGTTCTGCCCAGCGCCGCAGCGTACTTGGGGTTGGAAAGAAAGCTGATTTCGCCGTCAGTCGCGTCTTCGAGCGTGTTGACGGCGCCGACCTCGCGGTCCGGACCGTCCAGCACGGCACTCAGACCGTGGCCGGTGATGATCGCGCAGAGTTCACTGAGGCTCTTGGCCACGTCGTATCGCGTGCGGAAACCGTGAAGCAACCTGAAACGCGCCGGATCGCGTTGAAACGACACCCACGAAAAGTGCCGCTACGATCATGCCGCGTACGGATTCATCGCCCGGCGTAAGAATTCTCATTGTACGGGAGGAGTGTTGGGAGTGTCAAAGCCGCGCAAATGCCCGACACTGCCGTTACAGGATGCGCCTTCCTGCGGCGCGAAACGACCGCTACTCTTCGCCCTCCTTGGCTCCCTCCTCCTTGGCCAGCGGAAACCTGGCCCGGAGTAGCGGAATGGGGGCTTGGCCAATGGTGACGTACCCGTCCCGCTCGATCTTTCCCAAGATTGTCTTCAACTCCGAAATCGCATCGGCGAGGCGCTCCAGCGACAGTACCCCGGCTTCGTACAGACGGTCATCATGGACCAGTTTGCCTACGCTGCCCCGACCGTCGTTGATGGTCTGGGTTATCGACGCCAGATGAGTGGCGCCGTCGTCGAGCCGATCGAGCAAACGGTGCAGTTGAGAAAACGATTGGTCGAGATTCCGTTGCGCATCGTCCAGACCGGTTTCGAGCTTACCTGCGATCGCTTCACTCGACCTTTTCCACGTCGCTGCCGTTTCTTTGAGGTCGGCGCTCGTCGCTTTCATATCCGAAACGACGCCGCGGACGTCCGTCTGAACGTTCACGTCCCCGAAGACCGCGTTGAGATTCGCCGTCAGGTTGTCGAGGCGTTCCACCACTGTCGCCAGATTCGCGGTCATGCCGCGTTCCGCCGCGCCGGGTGCGCTGACGTCGGCCACCGTGCGCCGCTCCAGCAGGTTCGCCAGGTTGGAGGCCACCGGCGTCGCGGCGTCGGCGAAATCGCCGATATTCCGGATCATCCGCTCCACCGAACCGACCATCTCCTTGGTCACGATCTCGTTGACGATGCTGCGCATCTCGCCGCGGATCGCGGCGTCCTCCTTGGACAGCGGCGGACCGACGGCCGCCGGATCCACTTGGATTTCAATATGCCCCGTTCCGATGCCCAGCGTCGCCCCATAAACGCGAGCCGTCGCCCCGCTGGGAATGAGGTACTTGTCGCGTATGCCGGTTACGATCACCACGCCCTTGTCCGGGCTATCCAGGTCCACGAACTCCAGAGTCTTCACCCGCCCGATATCCACGCCGCCCAGGCGAACCGGGCTGCCCGGCTGAACGCCGCGAAGCTCGTGAACCCCCACGATGCGCAGGTTCCATTCGTTCCCGCCCAGCCAGTCCGGCGCCTCGCCAAACCATGACAACAGCACGGCCAGCACCACCAGCGACAGGACCACGAACAGCCCAATCAGCGAGTTCCTCGCGGTTTCGTTCATTGCCCAGCTTTCTCTGTAATGACTCGAAGCGTTTCCTGCGAGCAGCGTCCCTCGACAAAGCATCGGACGCGAGCATCCGTGCAGCGGTCGATGGCCTCGGGCGTGCCGTCGAAGATGAACTTGCCCTGGTACAACATCACCATCCGGTCCGCGACCTTCCTGGCGCTGGCCATGTCATGCGTCACCACGATGCCGGTGACCGAGAGCTCCCGTTTGAGTTTCAGAATCAGTTCGTTGATCTCGTCGGCGCGCGGCGGGTCCAGTCCGGTGGTCGGCTCATCGTAAAGAATTACTTCCGGATCCAGCGCGATCGCCCGAGCCAGCGCCACCCGCTTCTTCTGTCCGCCGGAGAGTTGCGCCGGCCACTTTCCCTGCAGCCCGTCCAGCCCCACCATCGCCAGCTTCTGCTTGACGATCGCCTCGATCTCCGTCCGGCGCTTGTGGGTATGCTCGCGCACCGGGAACGCGATGTTGTCCGCCACGGTCATCGAATCAAAGAGCGCGCCGAGTTGAAACAGGAACCCGAAGTTTGGGCGAATCTCCGAGAGAGCACGCTCCGCAAGCGCGTCGATGCGGCGGTCTCGATAGTACACCTCGCCGCGATCGGGACGCAGCAACCTCACGACGTGCTGCAACAGGACGCTTTTTCCCGATCCGGACTCGCCGATGATGACCGTGGTCTGCCCGCCGCGCAGCTCCAGATCGACGCCGTTCAGCACTATCAAATCGCCGAACCGCTTGTGCACCCCGACCAGCCGCACGATCGGCTTGCCGTTGCTCCGCTCCCGCGCCCCAGATTGTCCGTGGCCGGTTGCCATTCACACCAGCGACTTAAACCCGTACACCCCGCGATACAACCCGGAAAACGCGTATCCGAGGAAGAAATCCACGATCAGGATGGTGATGAAGCTGACCACGAACGACTCGGTGCACGCCCGCCCCACGCCCTCGGCCCCCGTCCGACAGTGGAACCCCTTGTAGCAGGCGATCACCCCGATCATCCCGCCGAACACGAGACTCTTGGAAAATCCCACCATCATGTCCCACTTCTCGATCGCGTCCTTGATGTAGAACCAGTAGGGATCCGACGGAACGTTTTTGACAAACACCGCGATCACCCATCCCGCCAGCGTTCCGCACAGGTCGCACGTGAACGTCAGCAGCGGTGTCAATAGCAGGCACGCGAGGAATCGAGGAACCACCAACTGCCGAATCGGATCCGCCCCCATCACCGCCAGGGCGCTGATCTGCTCGGTGACGCGCATCGTCCCCAGCTCCGCCGTCAACGCCCCGCCGACGCGACCCGCCACCATGACCCCGGCGAGCACCGGTCCCAACTCCTGCACCAACGTGAGGGACACCAGAACGCCCATTCGCTCCACGAAACCCGCCGCCTTGAGCTGGTCATGACTTTGGACGGCCAGCACCAGCCCGACGAACGTCCCCGTGACCATGATGACGGGGAGCGTACGGTTGCCGACCTCGTAAAACAGCGGCATCGCTCGACGCCAGGTTCGCCACTGGACCAGTCCGACGGCCAGCCAGCGAACCATCTGCCAGGTGAACAGACCGAATCGCCCGAAGGCTCCAAAGGTCTCGACGGTCTTGGCGCCAATCGCCGCGAACATCATCTGCAATCCCATCGTAGGTCCAACCACTCTCCCCAAGCCCTTCGCTGCCCGAAAACCAGTTGGACTCGAAGGACTTATACCACGCGAGAACGACCGCGTTGCGACGGGCACGATAGGCCAAAGGGGCAGGTGCCTGGAAACGTCGGCCCTTCCCGGCCTTCCCCGCGGTCAGCGACCCTCACCCGGGCGAGCAACTTCCGTGCGCCGGCTATCTACCGACGCTGCCAAACCCTGTCAAACCACCCACCACGGTTGTCCGCCGGCCAACTCGGCGTATATTCGCCGCACCCATGATGTCGGATACCAAACACGGTGTTTCGGTAGTCGTTCCTACCTTCCGCGAAGCGGCAAACATTGCGCCACTCACCCGCCGCATCTTCTCCACTCTCCGCACCGCCGGGATCGACGGCGAACTTATCCTCGTTGACGACGATTCCCGCGACGGCACGGAAGAATCCGTCAAGACTTTAGCGGATCATCACCCCGTTCGTCTGGTCGTCCGCAGGGGCGAGCGCGGACTATCCGGCGCCGTGCTCTGCGGGTTCCAGGACTCTCGTTTCGATCGCCTTCTGGTCCTCGACGCCGACTTGCAGCATCCCCCCGAACGTATCCCCGATCTCCTCGCCTGCCTCGACAACCCGGACTGTGACTTCGTCCTTGGCACGCGCTACCACGCCGGAGGGTCGGTCTCCGGCGAATGGCCCGCGATGAGACGACTTGTCAGTTTTCTGGCAACGCTCGCGGCCCGACCGCTTGCCCCGCTGAGCGATCCCATGTCCGGATTCTTTGCCCTGCCGCGCGATGTCTGGTTGCGGGCGGACAAGCTCAACCCAATCGGGTACAAGATTGCACTGGAGTTATACGTCAAGGGACGGTGCCGCCGCCCGACCGAGGTTCCCATCCAGTTCGGAACCCGCGCGGCGGGAACCAGCAAGGCCTCTTTGCGCGAGGGTCTACGGTTCTTTCGCCACCTGTGGCGACTGTACTGGTACCGGTTTCCGAGGATGATGGCGATGGGATGTGCGGCGCTGGCGATTCTCATTGTTGCCCTCGTCCTTTGGGTTGCCTAGCGTAGTACCACTGGAAGGTCCACCCGCAGAATAAGGTGTCTTGTCGCACCAGCGCGTTGGGATTCTCAACGACGAAGGACCGGGTGAAGAATGAACCAGAAACGGGTCATCGTGACCGGCGGCGGACGCGGCATCGGACGCGCCGTTTGCGAGCGCTTCGCCCGCGATGGCGCCCAGGTGATGGCGGCATCGAGGACGCAAGCCGAACTGGACGAAACCCGGCGCGCCATCCTCCAACGTGGAGGTCGCTGCGAAACCCACCGCGCCGACGTTACCTCCGCCGCAGACGTAAAGTCCCTTATTGCGACGACCATCGATCGGTTCGGCGGCGTCGACGTTCTCGTCAACTGTGCCGGGGTCGCTCCGCGGGCTTCCATTGAAGACCTGGACGCGACTCTCTTTGACACCATCCTGAGCACCAACGCTCGCGCGGTTTACCTCGGTTGTCACGCCGCTTGGCCGGTGATGAAACGTCAGGGCGAAGGCGTGATTGTCAACATTTCGTCGATCGCCTCCGTAGACCCCTTCCCTGGTTTCACCGCGTACGGAGCGGCCAAGGCCTGGGTGAACGCGTGGTCCAAGGGACTGGCCGCCGAAGGGCGAGGCGCCGGGATTCGCGTGTTCTGCGTAGCGCCCGGAGCGGTCGAGACGGCCATGCTTCGCGGACCGTTTCCCGACTTTCCCAAGGACCAGACGTTGAATCCGTCCCACGTCGCCGACGTGGTTTGCGCGCTCTGTCAGCCTGATTGTCGGTATGCCACGGGGCAAACCGTGTTCGTTCAAAGACAGGGCGATTGAAGTTGCGCTGCATTGGTTCTGAGGGAGGATGGTCCCATGAGCTTCTTCTGGTTGTTGTCCGGTTTAGGGTCGGTCGAAGGCGCGCTGGCGAACGCCAAGGCCACCGGCGCCGCCAGGAACGCCAGCGCAGCCCGATCCACCGTCGTAGACCTCGAGAACCGTTTGAACCGCGCCCTGATGGCCTGCGACGCCATGTGGTCGATCATGCGCGAGAAGCTCGGCGTCACCGACGAGGAGTTGTTGAAGCGGATTCAGGAACTCGATCTGTCCGACGGAAGGCTCGACGGCAAGGTCCGGCGCGACGCGAACCCCTGTCCGGGATGCGGGCGACCCGTCTCTCCGCGAATCCCCCATTGCATCTACTGCGGTAAGCCAGCCGCGCAGGGACCGTTTGCTTAACTGAGTCCGAGGAGTTCAGTCCGGATCCCATTTCGGCTTTGACGTTGCGTGCCATGCTCACGCTTGGGGCGCTATGCCCGCGCTTGCGTGAGCATGGTATTTCGCGCGATCCACGGCGCGCTGGGTGCCACAGGCGGCTTGTCCGCCCGTGGCACCCAAAGAGACGCGAGCTTTCGGGGATCTTCCCGAGTTTTGAGAGACTCTGCTGCGCCGTAGCTGCTGTTGGCTCTCTGACGCCGACTGGAGTACACTTCCCGACGGCGCAGTCGACGTGAGGGCTTCCGAGATTCCGATGCCTACCGATTCGAATACATCCCTACCGAGTGGGTCGAAACCTCCCCGCTCGCGCGGACCGTGGAGGTGGTTCCTCGACCCGTTCAGCAGCGTTTGGCTCGGCGTGTTCTGGGCCGCGATGCTCTTCATTTACTGCTCCATCGGTAGCGGCCTCCCCACCGTTCGCCAGCACCCCTGGCTGGAAATGACCGAGTTCCAGTGGTTCCACTGGTGGCCGTTCAACGTCCTGCTCCTTCTGCTCAACCTGAACCTGATCGTAGTCACCCTCCGGCGAATCCCGCTCCGCCGCGTGAACCTCGGCGTCTGGATGATCCACACCGGCATCGTCACCTTGACCATCGGCAGCTATTACTACTTCGCAACCAAGATCGAAGGCGACGCCCCCGTCTTTCGACGCAAAGTCACCATCGACCTGCCCGGCATGACGCACCCTGAAGCCCTCGTGGCCCTCCCGGGAAATGAAACGCAGGTCGAAGCCGACGGCGGCCCATGGCGCTTCGCCATCCAGGACACCAACAGCGATTGGCCGATTCTCTCGGACGAGCACAAGGGGCAACGCACCTACGCCGTCAACGTCCAGGTGACGCCCCCGGAAGGCAAGCCCTTCATCCGCCAGTTGCTCGCCGGTTACCCGCAGTACACCGAGGACGTCATTCCCGGCGAAGGGCGCGCGGTAAAATCCACCGGCAAGAAACTCCTCCGCGACGACCTGAACCTCTCCCTCGACTATCACGGGACCACGGCTTTTCAGGTCATGGACACCTGGGCCATCTTCGTCCGACGCGTGGGCGACACAGAGTGGCACGAACGCCCGCTCGACGGACTCCCTCGCTATCACGAACGCATCGCCTCGCGCGACCAGGTCTTCACCGACCCCCACTTCCCCATCGCCGTTCGTCCCATCGACTTGGCCGTCGAGCCGACGGCATCTGACGACCCGCTTCGCAGCGCCTCCGTACACGTCACCGGCTACCTGCGCTACGCGCACATGGAACGACGCTGGCGCGATGGTGGGGAGCGGCTCAACCCGGTCCTCGAACTCAGCGTTGTCTCCGGCGCCCAGCGGGAGCAGACCTTCGAGCTGCTTGCCCTGGACCCGCTGCGCAGCGTGGCCGGCGATGGAAACGTTCAGTTCGTCTGGCTGCCGGATTCGTCGCAATTGGAAAGCCTTCCCCGCGATTCGCGCGCGATCCTGCACCTGGCCATGCCCGCTTCCAACGTTGACTTTGACCTTCCCCTGACGCCCGAACTGATCGGTGCGGACTTCCGTCCGATCGAAGGCACGGATTTCTCGTTCCGCGTGGTCAACGTGCAGGATCGATTGTCGATCCCGGGGCAGGATCGCGCCGTCTCCATTGTCATGACGGACGTCAAAACCCCCGACGGAACCTTCCAACGATGGGTCGCCGACCGCCCCGAAGTCACCCGCGACCGCTGGGGACAGGGATCCGATCCCCACGCCGTCGAAAATCGAGAACCTGATCCGCGGATCCAGATGACCTACCGCCCGGCCTCGGCCCCCTTGATCTTTGCCGCCCACCCCGGCGGAGTTCGATTTGTCTTCAACGGACGGACCGGCAGGGAGCGGGAACAGGAAGTCAAGATCGGAGAACCTCTTGAGGTTGTTCCGGGTCTTATTCTCCGCGTCGATTCCTTGGTCGTCCGCGGCGTTCCCGAAGTCAAACCCTTCGTCGTGCCCCCACGGTCACGCGAGAACGACGCCGGCGAGACCTACGCCATGATTCGCCTCGAAGTCAACGCCGGACGCGAAGTGCAGAGCAAGTGGCTCCATTTCAATCGCTACGTGTTTCCCGGCGGGGAATACGGCTACGGCGGACGGTTCGCCTACCACCCTGAACGATTCCGGCTCGCCGACGGCGGGGAGGTTGAGGTTCTCTTCTCGCGCAAGCGCCTGCCTCTCCCCAGTCCCATCGCCATGGAAGACTTCCAGTTGGATACCCACCTCGGCGGTTACACCGGAAGCACCTCGACCATCCGTAACTACGTTAGCCGGCTTCGCTTCCTGGATCACGGCAAGTGGACCGATCCGCAGTCCATCGCCGTCAACAGCCCCACGGAGCATGGTGGCTACTGGTACTTTCAGTCCACCTGGGATCGACCATCATCCAACGCCCCAGGCGGCGGCATGAACTACACCGGCTTGGGAATCGGCAACCGCAACGGCGTCTACGTCCAACTCGCCGGATGCTGTTTGTCCGTCCTGGGCATGATCTACGCCTTCTACGTGAAGCCGATGCTCAAGACCCGCCGTCGCGAGCAATCCCGAGCCAAGGTGTCGCCGTCGAGCCATCGCCCGCTCGCCCCCGTTGCGGGCGAGACGGCGGTGTGAGGGGGCTTGGTCTTCAACTCCTCTCCCCCATCCTCGGGGGAGAGGGGTGATGCGCTCATCCGCCTGCGTTCATGGAGTCGGCGTGGCCGGCGTGACAGCGGCCTCCCGCAAATCGGCACCGCATCGTCACACCACCGCGGCGTCGCCTCGAACCCGTACTTGGAACGCGTTCTCGGTGTGCTCCAACCGATGCTCGCCGGTCTGGTCGAACGTCACCTCGACCACGTCAAACCGGCATGGCCGAGGTGACGACCCGGTCAGCGAGATAAACGCCTGCGCGCTTTTCGCCAACGATCGTTGCTGGCTCGGATGAACCGGAACGTCGGCACCGCTTTGCGGCGACCAGCGAGTCTTGACCTCGACAAAGATCAACGACTCCCCGTCCGACGCGATCAGATCGATCTCGCCGAAGGGACAAAGGAAATTTCGCGAAAGGATGTGCAGACCGCGACGGCGCAGGTGACGCGACGCGATTCGTTCGCCTTCGGAACCCAGCCCCTTACGCCACCCCGGCAGGGCTGCCCGCAGCCTCAGCTTCAGGAGTAATCCGCGCAGAGACACGCTTCTCACGCAACTTCCGCGCCTTGCCCACGCGCTGCCGCAGGAAGTACAGCTTCGCGCGGCGAACCCGTCCATGACGCTTGACCTTCACGTCCACGACGTTTGGCGAATGAACCAGGAAGGTTCGCTCCACGCCCTCGTTGCCTACGATCCGCCGAACCGTAAAGCTCAGGTTCGTGCCTCGACCGCGCCGGGCGATGACCGTTCCGTTGAACGTTTGAACGCGTTCCTTCTCGCCTTCGACGATCCGCGTCAGAACGTCCACCGTGTCGCCGATTCCAAACGTCGGCGATTTCGACTTCAGGTACGCCTTCTCAACCAGTTCCATCAACGGCTGCGCCATCGTCACACCTCGCTCGCCCGTAACGGCCCGTCACTTCCGACGACAGCCGATTCCTTGCCGCCCCAATCCTAACGCTCGACAATTCCCCGCTGCAAACCTTAACGCCTCAACTCCCCAACCCACCGCCGCTCAGCAAATCCGGCCGTCTCGACTCTGTTCGACGCCGCGACTGTTCCTTTCGCCACGCCGCAATACGGCCATGGTCGCCCGAAAGCAACACCTCCGGGACGCCCAACCCGCGAAACTCTCGCGGACGCGTGTACTGCGGATATTCCAACAAGCCGTCCGAGAACGATTCCTCGCCCGCCGATTGCTCGTCGCCCAACGCACCAGGCAGCAACCGCACCACGGCGTCGATCAGCACCATCGCCGCAGGCTCGCCGCCCGACAGCACGTAATCGCCGATCGAGACCTCCCGAAACGGCCGCAACTCTCGAATCCGCTCGTCAAATCCCTCGTAGTGCCCACACACCAGCACCAGCCAGGGTTCGCGTGACAACTCGCCGACCGTCGTTTGCTTCAGCGCTTCGCCCTGCGGACACAGCAACACCCGCAAGGGATCGCCGCGGGCCTGGTTCTCGATCGCCTCGAGTGCTTCCATCAGCGGCGGACACATCAGCACCATGCCCGGTCCGCCGCCGAAGGGCCTGTCGTCAACGCTGCGGTGAACTCCCTTCGCGTAATCGCGGAAGTTCACAAAGCGAATCTCCACCAGCCCCTTCGCGACGGCTCGGCCCACGATGCTCGACGAAACGAACGGCCCGAACACTTCCGGGAATAGCGTCAGTACGTCGATGCGCATCGCACGCGCCGCCCGTGCACCTTGATCGAACCCAGCATTCGTCGGCTCGCCGGAAACAGTCCTCGTCGCCGGGCGCAGGGCAGCGACTCTGGGGTCCGCCGCCCGCCATCAAAGCCGCGACCGTGAGGGGGCGGACGCCGTTTCTACTTCCATCCCAATCGTAACCGTGAGCGAACCCCGCATCGAAAATGCGAAGGCGCTCATGGGCACGCCGCTAGGATGCCGCGAGAATCCCCTGCCGCCTCAGCAACGTTCGCACGGTGTCGCTCGGCTGAGCGCCAACGCCGAGCCAATACTCAATGCGCTCGCGGTTCAGTGAAACCTGGCGCTCTTCGATCGGCTCGATCGGGTTGTAACTTCCAAGCTCCTCAATCACGCGGCTATCGCGCGCCCTTCGCCCGTCGACCGCGGCCACGCGGAACGCCGGACGATGTCGCCGACCTGTTCTTTTCAAGCGAATACGGACCATCGTGTTCTCCCACTCGCCCTGCGGTCGGCGCAGACACCACGCCGATTCAGGATCGTAGCCCAGCGAGTATACGCCATGGAGGAATGGCCGCAAGGCTAGTCGCGGCCATTCATTGCCTCATAAAAAGAAAGCACCGCTCGCCCTAAGACGAAACGGTGCTTTCCGGAGGGGAAAGAAGCCTGGTACGTTTTAAATCACGCCATCCGTTCGATGACTCCTCCGAATGATCCCATCTACTGCTTATACGAGTTCGACGCCGCCGGGTTCACGATCCGCGAACCAATTCATCTATCGGCATCCCGCATCGTAAACCTTTCGTTCCTCGCGGACAATTATACCAGTCTATCCGAAAAAGTCAGCAAAAAAACGTTTTTTTACCGGACCAAATTCGCCTTAACACTTTGAAAACCCGCACGCATCGCAGGTTACGCAACCTTCCGAAAAACGAAGCGGCTCCTGGCAATCTGGGCAACGTACCTTAAACTGAGTCTGCTGCCATTGAATCCCCAACGCATCCAGCCGCGAGGGAGGGACGGCTTGGCGAGGTCGTTCCGCCAACGCTTCAGTGGGTGCGGGTCCGTGCCCGTTCCCTTTTCTTCCGTTGCTTCCATTCCCCTGACCATTTCCGTTGGGGCTGGACACCCGCCCACTGGGATCGGAGGCCGAGTCACCGACCAGCAGGCACAACAACCCCCGCTCCTGCTTGGCCTGGACGTATTTTCGCAGCCCCCGGGCCAGACCATCGCCGAGGCTCATGATCTTCCCCTCCTTCGTGGAAACCTGAAGGCTGGAACCGATCGAATGAAGCTGGTTGATTACGTGGTGCAGGCTTCCTCCGGAGCGGAGCCACAGACTGATCATCCGGCAGATGGCCTCAAGGTCGCTGTTGGCGAGGTCGCCCCCCTTGCCAAGCTGCGCGAACACCTCAAGCTCCCGTCCGGTCTTGGGATCCACGGTGATGTTGATGTGCATGTTGCCGAACGGCGTGAGTTGACGAACGCGAACGCCTGGAGCGATCTCGGGGAGGACCGCGGGTTCCAGCGGCTTCAACCCGGCCGAGGCTGCCGCGGGAGCCGCTTCCGCTGCGGCCTTGCCTCCCGCCGTATCGCCGCCCTTCAATGCCATCGGTTGCTGTTCACGACATCCGTTGCGGTAGACCGTGACGCCTTTGCAGCGCAGGTCGTAGGCCATCCGGTAGATCGTCTCGACGTCTTGCACGGTGGCGGATTCGGGAAAGTTGATCGTCTTGGAGATCGATGCGTCACAATGCTTCTGAAATGCCGCCTGCATGCGGACGTGCCACTCCGGGGTGATATCGTGGGCGCAGACGAACACGCGTTCCACGTCATCGGGTACGTCAGGAATTCCCGCGAGGGAGCCCTCCGTGGCCAGTCGCTCCATCAGTCCCTCGCTGTAGAAACCCTCGCGACGCGCCACGTTCTCGAAGACGGGATTGATCTCGACCATCGGAGATTGCCCTTCCGACTGTCCACGCAGGACGTTACGGAAGAACGCCAGGCTGTACATCGGTTCGATGCCGCCTGAGCAACCCGCGATGATGCTGATCGTTCCCGTCGGCGCCACGGTCGAGCACGTTGCGTTGCGCATCGGACGGTTGTATTTGGTGTCGTAGATGCTCCCCTTCCAGTTCGGGAAGCTGCCGCGCTGCTTGGCGAGTTTCTCGCTGTAATTGTGCGACTCGTCGTTGAGGAACTTCATGAACCGTTCGCCCCAACCTACGCCCACTTCGCTGTTGTAGGGCACGCCGAGTTTGTAGAGCGCGTCCGCGAAGCCCATGACCCCCAGGCCGATCTTGCGGTTGGCCTTGCACACCGCGTCGATCTCCGGGAGCGGGTACTGGTTCACGTCGATGACGTTGTCCAAAAACCGCGTGGATTCGTGGATCGTTTCGCGCAGCCCGTCCCAATCAACCGTGGGCACGCCGTGGTCCGAGTCGCGGACGAACTCCGCCAGATTGACGCTGCCCAGGTTGCAGGCCTCGTAAGGGAGCAGCGGTTGCTCTCCGCACGGGTTGGTCGCTTCGATGCGCCCGATGTGCGGCGTGGGGTTGTCTTCGTTGATCCGGTCCATGTACACCACACCCGGCTCGCCGGTGCGGTGGGCGTTGCGCAGGATGATGTCCCACATGTCCTGCCGGGTGTAGAAATCCCCCTTGGGCATCGGCTCGCCGGGCTTGATTTCGACCAGCGAACGAATGTCGTATTCCCAGATCTTCAGGCTCTTGGCCAGCAGGTAGGTTCGACCGGTTCGCGGGTTCCGCACCACGTGCGGCGCGAGCGGATCGCGGATGAAAGACTCCATCCATTCGTCGGTCACCTTGACCGAGATGTTGTAGTTGTTGAATTGCGTGAGATCCTCTTTTGCGTGGAGGAACTTGAGGATGTCGGGATGATGAATGTACATCATCCCCATGTTCGCGCCGCGGCGGAAGGCGCCCTGCTGAATCGCATTGGTGGCCTCGGAAAACGCCCGCCAGAAGGAAATCGGTCCGCTCGTCGTCCCGCCCGAGCTCTTGATATAGTCGCCGGTGGGGCGCAACTCATCGAAGGCGAAGCCGGTTCCGCCGCCGGCTTTCTGAATCAGGGCCGTGTGCTTGATGGAGTCAAAAATTTCGTTGATGCTGTCTCGCACCGGGAGCACGAAACACGCGCTCAACATGCCCATCTCGCGCCCCGCGTTCATCAGCGTGGGGCTGTTGGGCATGAATCGCCGGCTCACCATCAACTGATAAAAACGCTCTTGCCACTCGCTGCGGACTTCCGGGTCGGGGTCGTAGTGCGTCTCGGCTTCGGCAATCGCGGAAGCAACCCGCCGAAACAACACCTGCATCGTTTCCGTGCAGCAACCCTGCTCGTCCTTCTTCAGGTACCTCGCCCGAAGGACACGAACCGCGTTTTCCGAAAACCCGAGGCTTGACTCCACGGCGTCGTCCATGACGCCCGCGCCACGATCCTTCATCAACGTCTGCGACATCACTGATTGCGCCTCCACCGGCGTTCGTGCCGGTTCTTAGAATCGAAATTGAAAATGCCAGACTCAGCGAAACAACGGCCACGTCCGACGATCGCCGAACCTGACCGCGCCGCAGGCCCCAACGGGCCGATCGACATCCGTCTGCTCCGAACGCCGAAAACCAACCCGCCAACCCCATCGGCCCGACAGGGCAACCGAAAGTGTACACCACTTATCGGAGGTCGTCAAATGAAAACCACAAGATATTGTATGTTTTCTGTTTGTTGGCCCAACATATTGTCTTGAATAGACTTGCGACTAAACTGACCACATTTGTCACAGGCGCAAGCGGAAGAATCTCGGTCCCTCGGCCCAGGGAACACGCCGGGGTAGGAGGTTCGCGCCCACAGAATCTTCAGCAACGGAAATGCCGTTGTAGCACGAAATATACCCGCCTGACTTTATTTCTTCCGGACCGGATGATCCACGACGGGCGTCGAAGCACGGCGTCGGGTAGGCTCTGCACCCCGGGCCCGCCTGGATTCATGGAAAGGGTTCTCATGAACCAACGCGTTATTCACGTGGAAGCCCCGCCGGGGTTTGTACTGAAGGCTACCGTGCTCAGCCACGGATGGCACGAGTGCGCGCCCATGAGCTGGTCGGAGGGCGGCCGCTGCTTTCAACTCATCGAGCGTGAAAACGACTGCGTGTTCCGGGTGTCGGTCTTGAAGTGCCCCTCAATGGCACTATCCGCGCCAAAGCCGAGGTCGCATCCCGCAGCTCAAAACCGACGCCTCTGCACGGCGATTCCAATCCCCTCACCCCACCCTCACCCTCGAAAGAGGGGGAGAGGGCTGAGAGCCGCAGCCTTCTCATCCGACCCGCTCCCGTTGCGGGGCGGTGACGCACCATGTGACGCGCTCAGGGTGCTGGTCGAGTCCCACGCTCTCGACGGACGATCGGACGACCCGGCGATCCACGCGATCATCTCGCGTCTTCGCATCACGCTGGGATTGGATCGGGACTTCTCGGAGTTTTACGCGCTATGCGCGGACCATCCGGCCCTCCGCGTCGCACCAACGATCGGTGCGGGGCGGCTCATCCGTTCGGCGTCGATGACGGAGAACATGCTCAAGGCCCTCTGCTCGACCAACGTGAACTGGACGCAGGCCGTGAAGATGATCAACCGCCTGGGGCAACTTGGTCCCATCGTGCCGCACTTTCGCAACCAAAATGCTTGGCCAACGCCTCGGGAGATCCTTCGCGCCGGCGAGCGATACTTGAACGACATCTGCCGCATGGGCTATCGTAGCGAGTGCGTGCTCAAGTTCTGCCGCGACGTCTGTGACGGCAAGTTCGACCCCGATTCCCTGGACGCGATGGCCGCTGACCCGAACGCCGGGAGTGACGAAATCGTCGCCCGCTTGCGCTCCATCCGGGGCATCGGACCGTCCAGCGCTCATTCCCTGCTGGGCTTCCTCGGTCGGCATGATCGGTTGTCCATCGACAGCGCCACCGTCGCCCACGTCCGCGCCGTTCACACCAAGGGTCGCAAGCCAACGCTCAAGCAGATCGAACGCATTTACGCGCCCTTCGGTCGATGGAAGAACCTCGTGTACTGGCTGGAAAGCTGGCTGAGGTGGTCGACGGCGAAGTCCCTGGTGCGCGAGGTGGGGACCGAAGCTGGGGCGGGGGCCGAGGTTTCAGATTCTGCAGGAACGCGGGAACACTGACCCACGGCGAACCGCAACTTTCAGGTCTCGTGGGCGGTTGTAGATCCGACGACCTTCAGGCCTCCGCTCGCCGCAGCCCGCGGCTCGTGCCACGCGGCGTGTCCTGCGCCCGTGGCCATACGCGGGTACAGGAAGTTACAACGCGGCACGGCTTGGCGCTGTGTGAAACGGCGCTACAATAACGGGAGCGTCGCGTCGGGTGTACGCTCTCGGTACGCGAACGAGGAGGCGACGTGAATGACAACTCGTAACCATCGAAAGCGATTCACGGCTCGATTGGCATGGGGAGCACTCGTTGCGCTCTTCACGGCCCCAGTCTTCCCCCTGGGTGCGCAAGAGGCGCCGAAGACCACGTCCGATACAGCCAAGGCGACCGCGGCGATTCTCCTGTTTCACGACGAGATCACCGACGTGACCACGCAGAGCCTTCGTCGGCGAATCGACGAGGCCCGGCGGCGCGGGGCGAACCTCATCGTTCTCGACATGGACACTCCCGGCGGCCTGGTCACCAGCTCGATCGACATCGC
Organism: Planctomycetota bacterium; assembly: GCA_038043285.1. GTDB lineage: Bacteria > Planctomycetota > Phycisphaerae > UBA1845 > UBA1845 > JBBTCJ01. The sequence goes on from JBBTCJ010000002.1 coordinate 22,353, forward strand.
CGACATGCTGCGGACGCTCACCGGCATTCGGACGGTGGCCTGGGTCAACGACGACGCGTACTCCGGCGGTTCGCTGGTGGCCGTGGCGTGCGACGAAATCGTGATGGCCCGGTCGTCGCGAATCGGCGATTCCCAGGTCATCATGGGCGGACCGGAGGGCGTGGGCGCGGTTCCGAAGGATCTGCAACCCAAGGCCTACACGCCGGTGGTGCACGATTTCCGCATGTCCGCCAAGCGCAACGGATACAGCGAGGTTCTGGCGGAGGCGTTCGTCATCCCCGAGCGGGAGGTGTGGTGGCTGGAGAACTCCGAAACCGGAACGCGCGAGTTCGTTTTCCGCGACGAGAAGATTCGACGACTCGCCGACGGTGGTTCGGATGGGTCGGACGCAGCCGACCCACAAACAGTTGACGACTCGCCTCGGTCGCGGTGGAAGCTCGTGCAGACCTACCACGACATCGAGTCGGGGAAGGAACTACCGGTTCGTCAACCGGTCGTCGGTGACGCGGAGCTGCTGCTGATGTCCGCGTCGGAGGCATACGCCTATGGGTTCAGCAAAGGAATCGTGGACGACGAAAAGGAGCTGATCGCCCGCTATAACGTCGGGACGCTGTTTCGACTGGAGGCCACCTGGTCGGAGAATCTTGCGCATTGGCTAACGTCGATGCCGGTGCGCGGTTTTCTGTTGATGATCGTTTTTCTGGCGGGGTACATGGAGCTTCAGGCCCCGGGTTTGAGCGTCCCCGGCGCGGTCGCGTTGGTGGCCCTCGCCGTGTTTCTTGGAGCGCCGTACCTCACCGGACTGGCCAACGTCTGGGAGATCGTCATGATCGTCCTGGGGCTGGTGCTGATCGCCCTGGAGCTGTTTGTCATTCCCGGGTTCGGGGTCATGGGCATTAGCGGCGTGGTTTGCGTGCTCACGGGGATCATCGCGACGTTCGTTCCCGACGAACCTGGCCGATCGTTCCCGACCCTGTTTCCGGCGTTGCCCGACACCATGGAGAAACTGAAGGCCGGAATCGTAACCCTGGCGTCGGCCACGGTGGCATCGGTGATTGGAATGTTCATGTTAAGCCGATACCTGCCCAAGATGCCGCTGGTGCGCGGGCTGGTCCCCGCCAATCCGATGCCCTCGGACGTTCTGGTGGAGGATCCGTATCGCGGCGCGGCCCGCGTCGGTGACGTGGGACAGGCGGAGGGTTCGCTGCACCCGGCCGGGAAAGCCCGCTTCGGCGGGTTGCTGGTCGACGTGGTCACGCAGGGAGAATACCTCGAAGGCGACGCGACAGTTGAGGTGGTGGAGCGGCGGGGAAATCGCGTCGTGGTCCGCGCGGTCCGCCAGAGTGGATAGAGCTTCGATGTCCGAACCCATGTTGATCCTGGTGCTGTTTGGCGTTGGCGTGCTGACGCTGGTGGCGGAGTTGTTCCTCCCCTCGCACGCGGTGCTGACGATCGCGGGGTTGACGTTTTTGATCGCGGGGATCGTTCAAACGTACCAGCACTATGGGAACAAGGCCGGGACGCTCGCGGTGCTGGCGTGCATGGTGGCCCTGCCGATTTTCGCCGTGGTCGCGGTGAAGGTCTGGCCGCGGACGTGGATCGGGCGGAGGATCGCCCCGCCCAACCCGGTGCTCACGTCGCGTGACACCAGCGTGCCGGTCGGCGAACTGGCCCACTTCGTGGGACAGGCGGGACGAGCGACTTCGACGTTGCGGCCGGTCGGCGTTTGCGAGTTCGACGGTCGAAGAATATCGTGCGTGGCGGAATTCGGCATGATCGATGCGGGCAAGATGGTGGTCGCGGTCGGTGTATTGGGCGCGAACCTAGCCGTGCGGGAGAAGACCGCGTGATGCGTTCGGCCGCCGGCACGGCGATGAAAGCTTCCGCTGGATCCTCTGGCGAGTCGGGGCTTCGTCTCGAACCGAAACTCCGCGCGGGCTGAAGCCCGCGGCTCGGGAAAACGGCCTTCCGGTGTTTCGCGGACGGCAGGCGCAGGCTGATCCTCCGCAGTTCTTGGAAAGGTGAATCGACATGGATGTGACTTCGCAGGTCCTGGCGGCACAACCGAGCGAAAGCTCGTGGTTGGTGGCGATCGCGGTCCTCGCCGGGCTGATCGGGCTGGCGATCCTGGTCATCCTGGCTCAGTTCTTCAGCCTGTGGCTCCAGGCGTTCATGAGCAACGCGAGCGTGAGTCTTCTGGACCTGATCGGGATGCGTTTGAGAAAAGTCGACATGAGGACCATCGTGATTTCCAAGATCCAAATGGTCAAAGCCGGGATCCACGAGATCACCACCAACGACTTGGAGAGCCACTATCTCGCGGGAGGCCGCGTGCCGAACGTGTCGCGTGCCATTATCGCCGCGAACCGGGCGGCCATCGACCTGGACTGGAAGAAGGCCTGCGCCATTGACCTTGCCGGGCGGGACATCATCGACGCGGTGAACACCAGCGTCTACCCCAAGGTGATCGACTGTCCCAGCGGGGACTCCGGTAGGTCGACGATCGACGCGGTGGCGAAGGACGGCATCCAACTGAAGGCCAAGGGGCGCGTGACGGTGCGCACGAACATCAAGCAACTGATCGGCGGGGCGACCGAGGAAACGATCATCGCTCGCGTGGGCGAAGGCATCGTGAGCGCCATCGGGTCCGCCGAGTCGCATAAGGCGGTGTTGGAAAACCCCGACCGCATCAGCAAGGCGGTACTTGCGAAGGGACTCGATTCAGGAACCGCGTTCGAGATCCTTTCGATCGACATCGCCGACATCGATGTCGGCGAGAACATCGGGGCCAAGCTCCAGGCGGACCAGGCGGAGGCCGACAAGCGGCGGTTCCAGGCCGAGGCGGAGAAACGTCGGGCGATGGCCATCGCCCTGGCGGCGGAAAACAGGGCCAAGGTCGAGGAAAACCGGGCGCTGGTCGTCCTCGCGGAGTCGGAAGTACCCAAGGCCATCGCCGACGCGTTCCGCAAGGGAAATCTCGGGGTGATGGACTTCTACCGACTCAAAAATCTCCAGGCGGACACCGGGATGCGCGAATCGATTGGACGCCCTGACTCGCACGGTGAACAGAAACCACCGACGTAGCCGCCGCCAGCGCGGCAGCCGGCGTACTTGAGGATCAATGCCTGGACGGGCTAGTGACCCGACACGCTGAATCCTGGGGGTGAAAAGGCCCGCTCGCTCACGCTCGCGGCTCTGTTCAAGCGGCCGGCCGCCGGGGAGCGACCTGCGGAGCCGGAAACACGATGGTCGTCAGAACGGGTTTGCCCGAAAAAACAAATGTGACGGAGCACTGAGCACTGATGGAATGGATCGCCCAACCTCGACTTCCGTCCAACCTGGACGATTGGATTCAAATCCTCGTCGTCGGCGGACTTGTGCTCGCCTCAGTCATCAGCGGTGCAATGAAGCAGTTCTTCGGCAAGCCGAAGGAGCAGCAACCCCAAGGCGATCGCCCGAAATACAAACCCATTCCCGCCGACGGTCCGCGGGAACACGCCGCTACCCCGCCGCCGGTTCCTCCGGCTCAACCGATTCGACGATCGCTCCCGGACGTGTCGCGGTCCCGGCCGCAGCCCTCGGCGCTGTCGCGCCCCGCTACCGGCCCCCGCCCCGCGCGTGTCGGGCCGACGACCGTGCTCGACATTGCCCGCAAAGCGGCCGAGGAGGCTCGCCGACGGAGCCGAGAGAAGGCAGCCGCCGTTGCGAAGCCGCTCCCGGTAGCAAAGCCGACCCTTGCCGAGCACCTTCCGTCCATGCTCGCGGGAAAACAAACGGCGTCAGCCGCGGCGCCGCACGTGTCGCTCGAGGAGCGCGAGCGCGGGCAGGCCCTACTCCTGGCACGCCGCATGGGACACGTCCATGAAGGTGTGGTTTCTTCACCCAAGGAAGGTGCCGGGCTGACGATGCGGCGACGGGTTCCTCGACTAACGCCTAAGGCCTTGCGCCGTGCCATCCTACTGAACGAGATTCTCGGCCCGCCGTTGTCGCTGCGACCGCCGGAGGAAATTTGATCCAGGCTGAGACGTACGACGACTGACCCGAGGCGAGCCACAACGGATCGCTGCTCACGACGTTCGGCCTGCCGATTTCGGCGCCTCGTCCAATGTTAATGCCGCGAGGTGCGCAACGAGATCCCGCCGGGTTACGATTCCGATCAACTTCCCCTGGTCATCGACCACGGGCAGACACGACACCCGCTCGTTGAGCATGGTTTGGGCCGCGGTGGCCACGGATTTCATCGGGCCGACGGTGACCAAGTTGCGGGTCATCACCTGGTGCAGGCGGCGCTGCATCGTACCGCTGTCCTGCGGGCGCTCGAGCAATGGATTGCCGACGAACGGGCTGACGGCCTTGAGGATGTCGCGGTCGGAGAGGACGCCGGCGACCTTCGCGCCGTCGAGCACGACGACGTGATGGAACTGCTCCTTCCGGAACAACCGGGCAGCCGAACGAATGGAATCATCCATCGTCAGCGTGTGAACGCGGGAAGTCATGACGTCGCGGACTTCGACGACCTGGGAAGCGGGAGCGATGGAAGGCATGGTCGGTGGCTCCGACGCCCCGATTCACCGATCGGCAGGCGTCCGTGCCGTGCTTCGGCTTCGGGCGGGAGGCACTTGAGTTCCGCCACGGAAGCGTGACAGGATCGCGTTTTTCTTGGTTCAAGCCGCTCCAACGCCCGTGGATCATGCCGGACCGGGTCGCCTTCAAGCATTCCCGACAAATACTCATTCTTGCGATCCGAATGGGTCGCTCGGGTGGCAGCGGACCGTTCCGTGACGCTACGGGGCACGCAAAACGAGGCGCCGAAAACGATAAACGAGAGGGATATGGTACAAGGGTCGGAGATGTTGGAGGCGCATCAGAATCTCACCGCTGACGCCGGGGGCAAATTCCTGGAGCCGCCGTCACGCATCGCCCAGTCAACGATGCACGTCCCCCTGCCGCTGGCGATGGTCACCGCCTGGATCGCCCCCGCGTGGACCGCCCGGCGTACCGGGCATGTTCGTCTCATTCACGCATGGATCGTTCATTTCGCAACGGCGGTCGCGTCGCTGTTCCTGATTCTGCTCTGCGTAGCCGCAGGATCCCCCTCGAACGACCTCGGTCGCGAGCTTCTCAGCCTGTTCGGCATCTACGCCGAAGCGCTGTCCGAGTATCCGACGGAAACCATTCTCGCTACCGTCGGCATATTCGTCGGCGTTGAGGTCGTTCACGTCGCGGTCGCCGGTCTTTTCATGCCTTGGGGCGCGAAGGACGAACCGCTCCGCGCGAGCTTCAAGAATTCGCTTCGCCAATGCTGGTTGCGGACGAGCCACTTTCTGCCCGCGATCCTTGTAGTCGGATCAGCCGCGGTGCTCATCGAGCGAGGGGAACAGTCTTGGAGGCAAAGCCATCCCGTGCCGCCACCGGTCATCAACTGGCCCGCGTCGCCTCGCCCGCCCAATCTTCCGGCGGGAGACCCGGGTTATGCCAAGGCGCTCGCCGATTACCAGGCGGCGCTCACCGAACACCAACGACGAATGGAGCCTCTTTGGGAAATCCAGACAATCTATCTCGCTGGTCGCCCGTGGTACTACAAGGAACCTGAACTGATCATCATTCCAGCCGTCGCGGCGATGATCGCATGGATTCTGTGGGCGTTGTTGCGTGCCATCGGCGCGGAACGTACTGTCCCGCCGATCGTCCGTCCGCCGATGTGCCTCGAGTGCGGCTACAACTTGCACACCATTCCGATGGAAAGTCGGTGCCCCGAATGCGGGCTGGCGGTGCTCGATTCGCTCGGACCCGACGCCCATCCGGGGACCGATTGGCAACAACGCAGCGCCTTAGGTTCCAGCATCGCGTCCTGGTGGGAGTGCGTGGTATTGGCCATATGGAACCCTCGACAATTGGGCCGGGAATTGCGGGTTGCCGATTCCGGCACGGATCATCGTCACTTCCTGGCCGTCAATCTCCTGGTGATTTTCTTCATCGGCGCGATTGGCGTGTTTTGCGGCGTGGCGACGGCCGACGGAATCGCCTGGCAGTTGAATCATCCGGCCCCGGCCATCGTGTTTCCGTTGGTTTACGGCGTCGCTTGCGTGCTTGGAACGACGGCCGTGGTGAACAAGGGGGCGTTGCTGGTCGGAATCGTCCATTCACTTCGGCAGAAGCGAAATCTACTTCCGGCGTCGATACAAGTTGCCTGCTATCTCAGCGGCTACCTAGCCCTTTGGGCGATGTTGGGCGCGTTGCTCGCCGTCAACGTCCTGATCCTCGGCCAAGCCCAGGTGTTCGATCGGCTTGAGAAGATGATCGGCGCCCACCGTGACGTTCTTGCCTTCCTCTCGTTCGTGCTGCCTAACGGAGGTCTGGCCCTGGGATACCTGGTCTTGCTGCATCGCGCGACGAACGCCGCCGCCCATGCGAACGGGTAGCGACATCCGACCTTCACGCGAACGCGAAATGCCGCCCATCAACTCAGCTACGGGTTGGACACCGTGCCGTGAAAAAAGAGGAAGTCTTCAAGATCGACGTCGGTGTCGCCATTGCCGTCGAACGAGAACCGGCAGTCGGCGCTGGGCGCGCCGGACTTAGGATCCCATGGCGCCGCGCTGAAACAGTTCTGCAACGCGCCGAAGTCGCGTAAATCGCGATCCCCGTCGCCGTCGCCGTCCCCGATCAAACAGCCCCCGCGGCAGCAACCCTCCGGCGGCGCGCAGGCGCATGCGCCGAGCGGCGTCGTCTGCGGACAGCGGTCACATGCATCGGCCGCCCCGTCCTCGTCCGTGTCCCGGTTGTCGCTGCCGCTCGGGCAAACGCCGGCGGAACCGTCGAAGAAGGTCTCCGCAAAGTGGAACGCGCCGATCCCGATCACCGAGCCCATCCGCCGCGACGGAAGATCGTCCTGCCCGGGGTGAATGCCTCCCCAGATGCGCGAAAGCGCCGACTGATCGGCCGCGTCGTAAAAGCTCGCCCATTGCAGCGTGATGTCCGCGCTGGGACCGTCCTCAAACACCAGAAATTGATTCCGTGGACAATGAAACCCGCCCAGTCCGCCGGGAAAGTACGGGCTGCCGGTCAGCAACGTAAGAACCTCGGCGGCCCCGCGGCTGTACGCACTGTGTCCCGACGTGTAGCCCGGAAACGGAGGCGTGACGAACGTCGGCCGCTGATAAGGCCACCAGTTCTCGGCGAGGATCCAGCCGACGCCGGCCACGTCCGTCTGTGGATTGGAGATGACGTTGGGACCGCGCCAGCATCGAACGGCGATCTTGCCCTCCGACCCAGCAAGATGCCCATGGCGTTCGCCGAACGCCGTCGTCTCCGCCGTCACCACTTCAATCAACCCGGGATACAAGCGAATTCCTTGCGGGTCGTACGAAGGTCCGTGGGGATCGGAGCTTTGTCCATGGTCGGCGAGATACCGAATCGCCGAGATCGGGCGGACTGAGTCGTACCACCCCTTTGTTCCCCACACCGAGACCGCCACGTCGTGCATCGCCCCGCCCAGCGTAAGATAGCACTTCACGTCCCATTCGAGTTCGCTCAGGATCGGTCCGGCGCCGCCCAGTCGCTTCTCCAGCAAATGGTCGGAGGCATAGTTCAAGATCGTAAACCAGTGCCCCGGAGGCGTCTCGGAGGTCGGTCCGTCCGCCCAGAACTCCGCGAGCACCCGCACGAAGTCGCCGCGCGGGACGATCTGCGGAGCATACGGCAGACCCGTCACCGGATTGACCGCGTACCCGGCGTTGGCCTGGCCGCCGTCGATCAGATCATAGAAGCTCTCATCGTCCGCCGGATGGGGAAGCGGCGTGTTGCCCATCGACGCCGGGGAGATGTCCCACGTCACGCCGTCGGACGGATCCAGGTGACTGCTCCAAATCACAACTTGTTCGTAGCCCGACTTGTATGCCTCGTCCCCGACTCCGCCCAGCATTGGCGGCGGACCGGGGTCGTGATACACCCAGTAGTCGAAGTCGTCCCGATGGTAGATGATTCGATCGGAGCCCGACAGCGCGAATGGCGTGACCTGTCCCCACTCCGGACTCAGCGCCGGAGGAAACCCGCCCACGATGACGTTGCCCGCCTGGTCCACGAAATAGCTGAGCGCAAGCGGTTGCCAGCGGTTGGGGTCCAGAATGTTCGGGTTGCCCGGCAATGGCGGAACCAGCGGCGGGTTCACTGGAAGATAGTGCCGATTCGCATACCCGCCCTGCTCGTTGGAGTTGTCGTTCAGACCAAACTGTAACACCGCCTGGGCGATCCGGTTGCCCAGGGCCGCCGGCGAGTCACCCGCCGTGGAGATGAAGTTCCTGTCGTATCCCAGTGCCGTCATCTTGGCATCGAACGACGCCAGCGACGTCGCGGCCCCGGGAGAGCTTGCAAACCGCGCCCGCAGCACGCGATACGCCGCGAAACTCACGGCTTCCTCGCGGGCGGCCTCCACGTCCGAGGCATCGGCGTGCTCATGGACCAGGAACGTGTCGGCCGTCGGATCGAACGCGGCCCACGCGTCCCACATTGCCATCGACACGTGAAACAGGTTCCGCGCGTGTACCGTCGGACGGGCAAGGTCCTTGCGGATCGCGGCCAGCAGTTGCTCGTTCCATTGCCGCGCCGCCGACTGGTCCGCCCGGGTCGCCGCCGGAGCCGCCGCGAGACTCACCCAACCGACCCAGACGCCAAGAAAAAGCCGAAACGCCCAGCCCCAACGGCGCGCTTCAGCCCGCGCCAACCCGTGGACAACGACTCCCCCCAGCCGGATCGGGAACCCGCCCCCGGCCCTATGCGCGCACCCAGACATGCGTTTTCCCCCTCAATCGCCTGACGAAGGTCCGCTCGAAACGTGCCGCGCAGCATGGTTCCCCCACCGCGGAAAAACCCGCCGCACTGTCAACCAGCCGCGATCGCTCCGGCCCCTTGAGCGTAGGCGAACCAGCTACTTTATGAAGTCCCATCGCCGAATGCAAGCAATTTCGCCGCTCGAACGCCGGCAACAGGGCCTCCAGCCGCGACTTAGCGGACGCTCGCAAGCACCTTTGCCGGAAGCATGGCGGCCCGACCCGCTCACTGCGATTCTCTATGACGTTCACGCAACCTGTCATAGGATATGCGGCATGGCCCGGAAGCCGGCCGCCAAGACGCGAACGAGGGTCACGAAACGTAGCGTACGTCCACACCCTGCGCGGCCCCGCGCCGACCATGTGCCGGTGGACCCGCCGACGGATCCCGTCGATTGGCTCCCCGACGCGGTCATCATCCTTAATGCGGCGCGGCGCTGTATTTTCGTGAACCCCGCCGCTTGCAAGCTGCTCGAACGCGAACGGAAGGATCTCCTGGCGGATCCCCAACCGACTGCCTCACGGCCCCTCGCGGCCGTGATCCAATCCGAGACCTTCCAACGCCTTCGATCCGCGCCCCTGACCGAGGGCGAGGTCGTGCTCCGCGCCGGATCGAGCCGCGAGACCACCGTCGACATCCGCGGCGTAAGACTCGACGATGGATCGGTAGTCCTTTCCGCGCGGGACGTGACCGCCGCCGCACGGGAGAGAGCGGAGACCCTTCGCTCGCTCAACTCGTTCGTCACGCTGGTCGACCTGTGCCACGCGGGTGTCATCTCCGCCGGTACCGACGGGTTGATTCGATCATGGAACCCCACCGCCGAACAGCTGTTCGGCTACTCCGCAAAGGAAGCCCTCGGAATGCCCATCGACCTGCTCGTTCCGCCGGAACTGCGCGACGCGCACCGCTCGATGTTCCTTCAGCACGTCCGCAACCGTCCCGATCGACCGCACGCACGAGTCCTCACCACCGAAGCGTTGCGGAAAAACGGCGATCGCTTCCCCGTCGAAATCTCGCTCGCCGTCGGACCGCGAGAAGACACCACGCTCTTCACCGCTGTCCTTAGAGACCTCAGCGAACACCAGGCCGTCGTCGAAAAACTCAACGATGCCCTGCAACGCCTTCGTTTTCACTTCGAACGCATGCCGCTTGTCTATGTCGTCTGGGATTCCGATTTTCGCGTTGTCGAGTGGAACGCCACCGCCGAGCGAATCTTCGGCTTTACACGCGACGAAGCCGTCGGAAAACACGCCTACGATCTCATCGTGCCTCCCGACGTCGTCGAGACCATCAGACCCATCTGGGCCGACCTGCTGCGCGGCTCGACCTCCAGTCACTCCATCAACGACAACCTGCGGAAAGACGGCTCCCGCATCGCCTGCGAATGGTTCAACACCGCGCTCACCGACTCATCCGGCAACATCCACGGCGTAGCCTCGATGGCCTGGGACGTCTCCGAACGCGAAGTTCTCGAGGCCCGATTGCGCGACGCCCAGCGAGTCGAAAGCCTCGGCGTGCTGGCCAGCGGCGTCGCCCACGACTTCAACAGCTCCCTCATGGTAATTCTCGGTAACGCCGCGCTGCTGCGCTCCATCAAGAAGCTCCCACCAAACGCGATCGAACACCTCGAACTCATCGAGGAAGCCGGGGCCCGTGCCAACAATCTGATCAAACATTTGCTTGCCTACGCGCGCACCGGCCGGCACAACCCACAACCGACGCACCTCAACGCTCTGGTCAACGACTCTTTGACGTTCCTTCGCTCTACGCTCGGCGCCGCGCATTCGCTTCAACTGCAACTTGCCGAAGGACTTCCTCCCATCCTCGCCGACCGCAGTCAGCTCGAGCAGATCCTTGTCAATTTCTGCCTCAACGCGAAACAGGCCATGCCCAAGGGCGGGGTCGTCACCATCCGAACCCTCACTCGCATTCTGCGCCCCGAGGACGTTGCCCGTTCGGTCATGGTCCACGCGAGGCCGGGTTCGTATGCCGGATTCTCGGTCACGGACACCGGCTGCGGCATGGACAGCGCCACGTTGAGCCGAATCTGGGATCCGTTCTTCACCACCAAATCACAGGGTCACGGACTGGGCTTGGCGGCGGTGCTCGGAATCCTGCGACAACACAACGCGACCGCCATTGTCGAAACCGACCCCCGACGCGGCACAACGATGCACGCCTATTTCCCAGTACCCGTGTCGTAGCCGCCTCTTCCGGCGCCCCCAAGGGTTCGACGACGCCTCAGCCCGGCGTCGGTGAACGCGCCGCCTCGCAACCCGTTCCGCTCGCTCCTCAATGGGCTGTCGGAGCCGCGCAGAAAACCGGGCGGACACTGACCGGACCGCCAGACGGAATCACCCACACGGTTGCCAAGACTCCGATCGCTGCGTCCGCGCTGGGTCCAACGGGGCTTTCATCGGGGTGCAGCCACCCAAGAATGCGTATCAACCGACGCGCTGAGTTATCTATAACCTTTGGCGCTTACATAGCTTGTGAACGCCGTCGTCGGCGACGGCGGAACTTTCTCTTCGTCGCCATGAGAAAATCGGTGGCCCTGAGTGCTTGCAACCTCTGGATAGACTGGGAAATACAGCTAACATGCGGTGCGGCTTTGAGGCCCGCGATGCCTGATCGCTCTTTTTCGGCGCAAGTGCGATCAGGTCCGAAGTTCTATAAGTAGCAAAGCGCGGGTGGACCCGCCGGAAGCATTGGACGCACGGACCGCCGTGGGTCCGGAAACGAACAAGAAACGCCAGCAAAGGAACACCAGAATCGCTCGCCCCTCACCGAAGGCGAAGGCTGCGCGCTTTCGGACCTTCCCGAAACATTATCGCCATTGCATTTAGGCAAAATGATCCGCACGTTTGGATGAGGGAAGTGAGGGGAAGTTGGTCAACTGGGACAAGGGGAAAGAAGATGTCGCCAAACTTGCGCCGTCGTTGCATGCATGTTACGCATTTCGTTCTATCGTGCGCGGTCATCGCATTGGGATTGGGTTGTGAATCCGTCGCCCTGCGCGACGCCGGCGGAACCGCCGCGGATAGCGCTGCCGAGGGATCGGGAACACTCTCCTCGGTCGTCCAGGTGGCGTCGTACGGGCAGTACTCGCTGGTCGCCCGCGACTCCAAGGACAGTCCCGGGGAGTGGCAGTTCGCCGTCCGGGAAGGACGTACCGTCCCGAAGGATGACTACACCTTCCGATGGAACTTCGGCGATGGCCAAACGTACCAGGGTTCCGCCCAGACCTACACCTACACGGCCAACGGCAAGTACACGATCAACGTTGACGCCGTAAAGCCCGACGGAACCCTCGCCTTCACGCTGTCGCTGACCATCGAAGTGAACGTCGCGAGCAATTCTGCGCCCACCGCCGTCGCGGGCGCGGACCTCACGACGAACGAGAACGATCTCGTCCAGTTGTCAGCCGCCGCCAGCAGCGATCCGGACAACGACGTGCTTTCCTTCCAGTGGACCCAGACGAGCGGACCCGCGGTCCTGTTGTTGACGCCGAACGCGGCGGCTACCAACTTCGTCGCCCCGCTGATCGACGCTGACACCGTGTTTTCGTTCGTGGTCCGCGTCAGCGACGGAAGCCTGGAATCCACGGACGAGGTTCGCGTCACGGCGTTGAATGTCGTGGCTCCCGTGCAAGTTGGTCCGACAGCGAACGCGGGAACCGATCGAAGTTTGGTCGAGGGCAGCCTGGCGCTCCTCGACGGACGCGGTTCCACCGGCGACGCCCTCGCGTTCGCCTGGTCGCAACTCAGCGGACCGACCGTATCCATCGCCAACGCGAATCAAGCCCTCGCCAGCTTCGCCGCCCCGGCGGTTCCCGCGGGCGGGTCCGCCATCCTGGTCTTCGAGCTACTCGTGACCTCCGGCGGACTGTCCGCCGCCGATGAGCTGTCGATCACCGTGCTCTCCAGCAACAATGGCGGCAGCGACCCGACGGATCCATGCCTGACCGATCGCGACAACGACGGGGCGAACGACTGCTTAGATGGTTGTCCCGACGATCCGGCGAAGACCGCGCCGGGGCTTTGCGGATGTGGACTGTCCGACGCCGACCCGACGTGCGGCGCTGGGGATTGCCTTGCCTCAACGACCGCGTGGCAGAATCAGGCGCTGTCCTCGCCGCAAACAGGGCTTTTCGAACTGCGGTTCAATGCGACACCCTCCAAAACCAATCTCGACGGAGTCGTCGCCTTTTCCAAAGGCCAGGGTACGGGGTTCGCCAGCTATGCCGGATTAATCCGATTCAACCTTGCAGGGCTGCTGGATGTCCGCAACGGAAGCGCGTACGCGGCCGACGCGTCGGTGTTCTACGCCGCCAACACCACCTACAACTTTCGGGTCGCGATCGACGTTCCGGCGCGAACCTACAGTGTGTTTGTGTCTCCGCCGAGTCAGGCGGAGGTTGCGGTGGCTCAGAACTTCGCTTTCCGCACCGAGCAAGCCGCGGTGAACGTCATCGACACGCTTGGCGTGTGGGCGTCCACGGGCGGATCGCACGACACCTGTGACCTGATGGTCGTTGCGGCGGGCGGTGGGGGCACGCCGCTCGTGGCCAGCGCCGGGGCCGACACCTCGATCGCCGCTGGTGGATCGGCTCGATTGGCCGGGCAGGCGTCGGGCGGCACCGCGCCGTACACCTACAAGTGGTCGCCAACGACGGGGTTGAGCAGCTCCACAACGGCCCAACCGACGGCCAGCCCGTCGGTCACGACGACGTACACGTTGACGGTGCTCGATTCCGCCGGTGCGTCCGCCGGCGACTCCGTGGTGGTGCAGGTTCAGGCGGCCGCGCTGGCCGCGAACGCCGGTTCGGACGCAACGGTTTCCGCGGGCGGCTCAACGCAACTGGCCGGGTCCGCATCCGGCGGACAATCGCCGTACACCTATCGTTGGTCCCCCACCACCGGCCTGAGCAACGCGACGGTCGCAGCGCCGACCGCCTCGCCGTCGGCCACCACGACCTATACGCTCACGGTGACCGACGGGGCCGGCGCGACCGCGTCGGATTCAGTCGTCCTCACCGTGGCCAGCATCAGCACCAACTCGTACTTCGTCGCCAAGAACGCCGCGAACGCCAGCGACACCAACCCCGGGACCGAGGCGGCGCCGTGGAAAACTCTGGCGAAAGCCGGTGCCACGGCGAAGGGCGGCGACACCGTATACGTCAAGGCCGGAACCTATTACGAAACCCTGCGTCCGCAAAACTCCGGAACCGCGGGAAACCTGATTTCTTTCAAGGCGTACCCGGGTGATGAGTGCAAGGGAACGTATTCGAAGAGCGACTGTCGAGTGATTATTGACGGTCAAAACACGCGAGCCCCCGGGGCCGACCTCTATCCGCGCGGCTATGTCCGCGTCGAAGGGTTTGACATTCGCAATCACACCGCCGAGGCGGTGTACTTGCAGGGGTATTACGACACGACGTCTGTGGGCGTGGAGATCGTGAACAATTACCTTCACGACAATGCCGGGGACGCCATCAACGCCCGCAACGCGGTCAACGCTCGGCTCGAAAACAACGAGATTTACAACAACGGCCTCACCGCGGTGGCCTTCGGCGGGGCCAACGGATGCAACAACCTCACCATCCGCGGAAACTCCGTCCACCATAATGGCAAGGACGGGCTTCAAGGCTCCGGCAGGACGCTGATGGTCGAAAACAACGTTCTGTACGACCAGTTCCACACCGAACTGCACCAGGACGCGGTGGATTGCAGCCGGTTGTCCGACGCGGTGTTCAGGAACAACTCCTTCTCCGATTTCACGCAGTTGATCTACCTGCACAATCTGGACGGCGGATTCAGCAACATTCAGATTTACGGGAACGTGTTCTACACCGACAAGTACTTCACGGTCCGCGGCGGCGAGACCACCGGAGTGTTCTTCGACTGCCGGTTTACCTCCGCCACGGCGACGAACATCGTGATCCATTCCAATACCTTCGCGTGGACCGGGTATTCGGGCCTATGGATTTACGGCAATGCGTCCGGCGTGACCCTGCGCGACAATGTGTTCTATGATTCCGGCATGGACGTTGAAGCGACGAACACCAACTCGGACTACAACGTGTTCTACAATTCGCCCAAGCCATCCTTCGAAAGGTCCAACAGCGTGACGATGGATCCCCAGTTCCAGAATTATACGCGGCACGCCAGTTGGGATTTCCGCTTGAGATCCACAAGTCCGGCGGTCGATCGCGGCGATGCGTTGCTGGGAACGGTGGTTCCGCTGCCCGCCGGGTTTGCGGACATCGCGGGGACCGCGAGACCGACAGGAACGCGCAGCGACGTCGGCGCGTACGAATTCAAGCCGTAAGGGACGCGAGCGGTTGATGAATACGGGCCGGTGCGCAGCGCGGAACAGCGGCGCATCGGCCCGGTTGCTTTACGGGGAAGTGAGCGTGAATCTCGCCGCGTGGAACGGCGAGGCGAGGTCGACGTCGGAGCAATCATGGTGTACGGCGAATACTTCCAGGGTGAAACGCGTCAGTTGGGGCAACAGACGAGATTGAAACGCGTGTCGGTCATACCATCGTCCGAAGTTGTTTCCCCAGCCCGGCCAGGCGATGCGCATCGCTTCTTCGTCGAACGCTTCGGGGTACGAGCAGAGGTCCGGATCGAAGAGATTGACGTGGGCATCGCCGACGCAGAACGGAACGATGACGATTCGTCCGCCGGTTGCCAGAAGCCTATTGGCGGCGCGCAACAGGTCGATGTCAGCGGAACCCTCAAAGCAGTTGAAAGCGCAAAACGAGGCCATGCAGTTGATCGCGCCGTCGGGCAGCGGGATCTTGGCGGCGTCGGCGCCGATGCGATCTTCATGCCGGCCGGGCGGATAGGCCAAGTCCAGGTCCAGTACGCGACACCCGGCGGTACGGCGGGCGATGGTTCCCCAGATTCCAGCCTGGGCGCCCACGTCCAGCACCACGTCGCGCGGCGTTAGCTCGGCAAGGCGCAGACCAATCTCATGCCAGGCGGCGTAACGGATGCGGCGGCGGGAGAAGTAGTAGAAGCGAGGATAGCGAGTGCGGCGCATGAACTCCGCCAGGTGCTCGTTACTCAGATGCAACTCGGAAACTTGAAGCTCGTGGCAGTCCGCGAGCCAGGAGCACTGTTTCAACTCCGGGACCGTCGGAGCGCAATGAATTGGGTTCGTTTTTCGCTCGGCCCGGCGCGCCTGGTAGCTGGAACCCAATCGCCTCACGGCGGCGGCGAGGCCCAGCGCGCGCGCGGAGTATGCGAAGCGCGCGGCGGCGTTCAGGAGCCGCGATCGGGTTCCAAGCAGGTCAGGGTTCACGGTGTTCACCACAACCGCACGGCTCAAAACCCCCAGCCCCGTACGCTGATGCCTTCGTGCATTCGCAACCTAAGCACACTGAGAAAGAGTCGGGGTTCGCGGTTTCGCGGATTGCTGCCGGAATATGAGTCTACTCGCTCACCGAAGATGACGCGTGCAACACAAGCACACGGCGCATCCAACCAAGCCTGGCCCAGGAATTGACCATGCGCTCGTAGACCACTCCGACGAGAAAAGCCGGGGCCCATCTCATCAGATACACCGGGGGGCCTTCCCACAACTGTACATCCACGACGATCAACTGTGCCGCCCGGTTCAGACGCATCAGCGCGTGCCTTGAGTTGGCACGATAAACGGTCGGAAACGGATCATATTCGCCACGATGCCACCAGCGATGAAACCGATACGGCGTCAGTTTCGCGGCAAGAGTAGCGTAATGGAAGAGGTTCGGCGTGAGAGCGAGCAGGGATCCGCCGGGCCTCAGGACGCGCGCAAATTCGCGGAACACCAAAATCGGATTGGAAAGGTGCTCCAAGACCCAGCGGCAGTGGATGAGATCGAAGGTGCGCTCGCCAAAAGGAAGGTGAGCGAGATCAGCTACGACCGCCGCGTTGCAGAAGGGATTGCGTGCCACGGCCGGGTCGGCGTCGGCGCCGACGATGTACATGCTTCGCCAGGGAGCCTCGCGCGAACAGCCGCGGTCCCCCCCGCACCCCGCATCAAGCACCAACATTCCCGGCTTTGCCAGCCTGCGAAACAACGCGTCCAGCGGGTCCGGGCGCGGTTGCGGATAGAACCTCCGCAGAAGCTTCCGTATGGCCTTGGGCCGCGTTTCCAAACTCATGGCTGCCGACGCCGTGTCTGATCGCACTCCAGGGGGGCGTACAATTGGAGGCCAACGCCATTCATCGCTCCCCACGCCCAAACCGGGAGGTGGGTAGCATAAGAACTTGACCGGCTCCAAGCAACGCGTACACCGGGACGACGAAGTTCCCAAATACGTCAACGCTAAAGACGGCAACCGCAAAACATGCCGTCGTCACGGTCCACCCCTTGGCGTCATTGGCAATCGAAGGTGCATACCGCGAAGCCCGACCGATCCCATACCACGAATAGAATAAGAAGGCCAGGAAGGACAGCACGGCAAACACCCCGGATCGCACAAAGAGAACCGCATAGAAACAGTCGATCGAATTCCATTTGTACCATTCCACGATGCGCGGCCAATCATTTCCCCAACCCCATCCGAGGGCCCAATAGTCCGGCACGAGGGCCCAGACGCACTCAAGCATCGCCATGCGAACGTAGCCGCTCTCGGGATTGAGTGTAAGATAGTCCACAAGGAGTCTGAGCGGCCCGCGATTGGAGATCACCCCGAGCACCACGAATGCAGCCGCACTGCTGAAAAGCAGAAGTCGCAAACGGTGCCTCACCTTCCGCAGGAAACGATCGTAGGCGAGGATCATCACGATCAGGCCGCACGCCAGCCATGGTGCGCTCGACAGTGACGAGAAGACACCGACAAGGGACAACGTGACGGCGGTTCTGTAGAGGCCCGGGCGCATCCCGAGGTTCCGTGCCCCGATGCATACAGCCAACCCAATAGCGAGCGTGCAGTACAGACCGAAAAGAATGTCAGCAGGGAATGTGGCGGTGGCGCGGTAAAGACCAAGGCGTTGATTCTCAAGGTATACGTAGGGGACTCTGGGAAAGAATGGCTGAAACACCCCTCGAATGACGGAGTATCCGCCCATCATCTCGACTAAGCCGAAGACGCCGCTGATGGCCGCGATGATGAGCATGACGCGTACAAAGTAGCGATAGGACGCGACATCATGCACCGCCGCGCGGGCGACGAAATACGCCAGCCCCATATCAATCACGGATGCTGTCGCGTTTTCAAGACCCTCGTCAAGTCCTCCGTGAGCCAAGGCGCTTATAACGATGATGCACACGTGGGCGATGAGAAGCCCGTCCGCCAGCGAGATGGCGAGGCGAACCTGTCGCTCCGCAAGTCTCCGTGCGGCGCCGAGGGCGAGGCCGGTTAGCAGGATCCGCAGCGGGTTGACCATGATCGTTCCCAACTGCAGTTCCACGCCGCGCGGCAGAAGCAGGGCTGCGAACATCAGGATGATGGCCGTTTTGGACCAACGGGCGGCCGGGGAAGGAACAACCCGCCGAGGGGAGGAAAGAAAACCCGACGCAATGGCTTGGAGCTGCGTCACTGTTTGGGAGTGAGCATCCGGAGGATCTTGGCCGGGTTGCCCGCGACCACCGACCCCGAAGGGACATCGCGTGTGACGACGCTGTTGGCCCCAACAATGCAGTCGCTGCCGACGGTGACGCCCTTGACGATGACCACGTTCTGTCCAATCCAACAGTTGTCACCAATAGCCACGGGCTTGGTGATCAAGTTGGGATTTCGCGTGACGGGAACGCCGCCCGGTTCGACGAGGTGGTCGGAATCGGTGATCAGGACGTTCGAAGCGATCAGGACATTGGCGCCGATCACGACCGAACCGGCGGCGTTGCATTGAAAGCGAGAGATGATCGTACATCCGTCGCCGATGACGATTTTCGGCTGACGACCGCGACGCGGCGCCAGGTCGGCAAGGGTGAATTCCGGGCCCAAAGTCACGCGTGAGCCGATCGCCACGGCACGAGGGTTGTTGACGAACTGTGCTTTCGCGAGCACGGAGCCGCTGCCCAGGGAATGCAATCTCCAACTCCACAGAAGCCTCGTACGAAGGAGGCTCCAAGCGCGCACGAAAAGCGCCCCAAGCGATCTACGCGCGAGCGCGTTGCCGCCGGGAGAATGGTGGTCGCTCGCCGGGTGACCGGTGGAGTCGGGGATATTGACCATCGGCAAGTTCAACGGTTCTCCGCAGGCGCGGCGGGGCGCCGGGTCGCGCCCGAGGATCGGGCCAAAAGCCCGATCAGGAATCCGCCCGCCACGCCGATGGCCAGCCAGCGAATGCCGCGGATCTGATAGCCCCGGGCGGCGATTGCGGCGGCGCCGATGGCCAGATACGCGGCCGCGACGAGCGAGAGCGCCGACAGGGTGATGAAAGATTGCGTAGAGCGCTTCGTCAACTTTCGCCCTGCCCCGCCGGCGATCGCACCAACGATCAAGGCGACGGCGACGCTTCCCCACATCGCCGCACAAAGGACTCGGCCCGGCGTTGCGTAGCCGTCGGCTGGATAGATCACGCAAGGAGAGTTTCGAGAGATCAACACGTTGGCGCCGGGGACATCGTTCAAGAAGCGGCGTGCGTATTCAGAAGCCACCGCAGCCTGGAAGCGGCGGTCCCAATCCACTTCGTCCGCCGGAAGGTCGCGGAAAGCGGCGAAGCTCCACGAGGGCGACTCGGAAACCGTTTGCAGGAGACGGTCCAGATCGGCCAGGTTCTTCTCGCCGCCGGCTTCCTCGAAATCAAACGGGTGCGTAACCAGCAGAAGTACCGAACCGGGAGGAATCTCCTGGTCGCGGATCACCCAGGAGAGCGCTTCGGAAGGACTGCCGGTGCATTGGGGAACAACGGGAATCGTTTTCGGAGGGTAACTCGCGTGGTGCAGGTCCGGGCTGAGCCATTCGAAGCGCTCGTCCTGCAAGGCGGCGGCGGTAGCGCCATCCCATGCGTTCCAGGGCGGAATGAACACGCGAACGCGAACACCCAACGAATGTTCCAAAGCCTCGCGCCCGACGTGGATGGCCGATCGTTGCCAGAGGAGAGGCCGGCCTTGGAACTCCCCGGGTCGAAAGCCGAGGGGCGTTCGACGACGATGCTCCAAACCGTGTAGAGCCGGCTCCACCACTCCAGCGTCGACGTATTCCTTCAGCAGGCGAACCCAGGGACTGGCGGCGTCGTTGAGCCAGGACTCGGCCTGCCCGCTGAGGATTTTTTCGGTCGTGGCGACATCATCGTCGAGACCACCAAACGGGACGACGCCGACCACGAGCCTGGCGCCACGGTTTGCAAACAACGCGAACAGCCGCCGTTCGATGTCTGGATCCTTCGACGAGCGGGCGTACAAAGGAACCGCGGTATAGTCGTCGTAGCGGACAACGAGGTAACGCGGCCGAGCCGCCGATTCCGCACGGACCTCGGACGGAAAGAGGACGCACCAGGACGCGAACGTCATCGCGACCCGCAGCCCTTGGGGAGCCATACGTCGTCGCCGAAGGCTCACGGCTCCAGCGCGGTGGTTCAAAAGGAAAGCGCGCATTGACATACCGAATCCACGATTAGCCCTGACCAGCGATCTTTTCCGCTCCGTGGGCCGCCGCGCCGCGGCTTGCGCCTCCTGCAACGATCGCCAAGAGGGCGGCCTCAAAGTCGGAAACGGCCCGTCCCCAGGTGAATCGATCCAGTACGCCTCGCGAATCGCTCATCATTTGCATTCGCCGCGGCGGATCATCAAGAAGACTCACGATCGCCGCCGCCAAGCGGTCGGGATCGCCCACTGGGACCAACAGGCCGGTGCGCGGGTTGTCAATGATGTCGTGACTGCCGCCGCAATCAGTGCTGATGACCGCGCATCCACAGGCGATAGCCTCCAACAGGGGATTGGAAAGGCCTTCGGTGCGGCTGGCGATAAACCAAACGAGACACTTGGAGTAGATTCGCCTCGCGGTGGCGAGATTCGGAAGCCGTGCGTAGTGCAACGATGGAGGCATTCCCCTGGGCCTGGGAAATCCGCCGAACGCGAACAGCGGAACATCGGGGCGGGTATTGGCCAGCTCGTTGAGCACCGCGAGAATCGTTCGCGGATCCTTGGCACTCCCGCCATGATAGACCGTGCCGACGCCGTGCCGCGCGTCACCGAGAGACGCCGGATAATAGTCACCCACGTCGATGCCGTTGTGCGCCAGGTAGATGGGATCGGTCGATCCGGCGTTTCGCATCAGGCCCACGAGGTGCGAACCGACGACGATGCGGGGCATGGGCAGCGCCCAGGCTCGGCGCATGTCGTCGCCGATCCAATCCTCCACGCCGCGGCAGTTGTGTACCTTGTGGCCGCAGGCGTCGGGAAGGTCTGCGATCTGCAACACGCAGCGAACTCCAACGCCGACGACGACGTCGTTGGCGCCTACGATCCGCGGAGATAGCGCACGGTAGGAGACGGCTTCCATGGCCGGATTTCGCAGCCAACTGTCGCGGTGTCCGAACCGCAGGCGGAGATAGGCGCGGCGGAGAACTTCTCGCGGCGAGTGGCGCGGTGCTCCGTGAAGGAGGCGAACCTGATGCCCACGCTCGGCAAGACCGGACGCGATGCGGACGACGCTGCGGACGCCGCCGCCGGAAGCTCCGGGGACAACAAAGGCGATGCGCATTCGGCGGTAAGGACGAGTCAAAGTGTCAATCCCTTGCTCGGAGTTCGCGGCCAACTGGTGCGAATCTGGATCGCTACGCCGCGCGGGCTGAAGCCCGCGGCTCGGGAAACACGGGCCGTGCGATGGGGGATTACGTTCTCCCAAAACGCGCTAGCAAATAGCGAAGCGACTCGCGTCCCAAGGGCACAAAAAGTACCGTCGCGGCAACATAGACAACGCCGCCCACGGCGACGCGAACGATGAGCCGCAGCGGCCCGGCCAAGCTCATCGACAAGAGGCCGTCGGAGAGGAGAAGTCCTGCCGCGGCGGCCGCAACCGCACAGAGCAACGGTCGGAGAGTCGGCGTGATTGCGTCGCGAAGGCTCACCGAAGTTCCGCGAAGGCAGTACCAAAATGCGGGTAGAAGGGTGGCCCAGAGAGCAATGGCGTAGGCTGAGGCAACACCGAATCCGCCCCACGGAAGACCGGCGAGGAAGGCGGCGAGCGCGACGGGGGTCCACATGGCCTGCCACAGGAGCATTCGCCCGGGCCGACCGGTGGCGACGTAGATCCACCCGGTCGAGGCCGAGAGCATTCGGGCGGCGGCGGCGATGAACAGAACGCGAAGCATCGGCGTCGCGGCGGTCCATTTCGGTCCGAAGATGGTCAACACCACGTCGTCGGTCCAAAAGGCTCCGCAGGCGCAGATCGGCAAACCAAGCAAGGCACAGAGCGAGAACATTCGGCGAAAGCTGGCGCGCAGTGCGGCGGGGTCGTACGCGACGCGGGACATGGCCGGGATGGCGGTCTCGCCGACGCCATACCCAGCGAAAGAAATCGGACGCATCATCAAGGCGTAGGAGCGGGAGTACAGACCCAACTCAGCTACGCCGCAGAAGCGGCCAATGAGAATATTGTCCATGTTGTTGCCGAAGTAACCCAACATACCGTGGCCGGTGAGCGCTCCGCCGAACCTGACCAATCCGCCGAGTCCTTCGCAACGTCTGGGCGGGCCGGGACGCCAGGGATAGGCGACGATGCAGGCGGCCGAGGTCACGCCGGCGATAGCGACGTCCTGGATCACCACCGACCACCATTTCGCGCCCAGCAGCGCCGCGGCGACGGCGGCGACGGCGGCAGCCGTCGTACCGACGATTCGAGCCACGGCGAGTCGGCGAAACTTCATGTCGCGTTTGAGCATGGCCTGGTGCTGAACGCCGACGGCGCCCAGGGGGAAGACACAGGCCGTCGCCGCGGTGATCCAGAAGAGTCGTGGATCGCCATAAAACCAGACGAGCAGCGGCGCAAGTCCGACGGTCGCTGCAAACAAAAGTAGTCCGAAGCCGAGGTTGAGCCAGAACAAGGTCGAAAGTTGTTCGCGCGATAGGTTCGGTCGTTGAATGGTGACTAAGGCCAGCCCGAAGTCGGAGAAGACGACAAAAAAGGCCGTCACGCTGGTGACCATGGCGACAAGGCCGTAGTCCTCCGGGGGGAGCAGGCGAGCGAGGATCGCCAATGCCGAAAACGCAACGACAGCGCCGACGACCTTGGCGGCGGTCATGACCGCCGCCCCGCTGACGGCGCCCTCGCCGAACTTTCGCGGACCGGGTCGAGGCGGCGGAGGCGTAGGCGAGGTCGGGCCGTGCGGTCGGTCATCCACGGATGTCGCGGGTTGGCCAGCCGTCGGAGGCATATCACCTTCCCTCAACGGTGACGTCCCAAGATATCCCGAAGGGCCAGGACGACGAACTTCGAGTTGGTGACGAGGTATCGCCGCCACATCCGGCGCGGCTCCTGGAGGCAGCGGTAGAACCATTCCAGCCCGGTTCGCTGCATCCAGCGCGGCGCGCGGCGGGTATTGCCCGCGAGCACGTCAAAGCTGCCGCCGACCCCGTGACAGATGGTGGCGTCCATCCGATCGCCGAAGCGGCGCATGAAAACCTCCTTCTTCGGAGAACTCATGGCGACCAGCAGGATATCCGGCCGGGCGTCGCGGACGCTGGTCGCCACGGCCTCGGCGTCGGCGTCCTTGAAGAAGCCGTCGCGGAATCCGGCGACAATCAACCCGGGGTAGTCTCGGCGCACGATCTCGACGACACGTTCCAACGTGGAGGCCTCCGCGCCGAGGAGGTACACCCGAAGGCCACCTCGGTCGGCGAGGCGAAACAGCTCGAACATGAGGTCGATTCCGGCGACGCGCTCCGGCAGCGGGTCGCGCTTCAGTCGGCTAAGCCAGACCAGGGGCATTCCGTCGGCCAGCACGAGTTCGCCCGTCACGACGCTTTCACGCAACAGGGAATCGCGCTGCAGGTTGACGAGCTTGGCGACGTTGACGACCGAGATCATCAGGCGGCGGCGTTCGCGGGCGTGCCGCTCGGCAATTCCAACCACTTCGTCCATCGACAAGGCGTCAACATCGACGCCCAGAAGCCGAACGCGGCGCACGGTCGCCATGCCCGATCCACTCCGCCGGGTACTCGACCCGGCGATCCCTCGCTCCTCAACAGCCGCTGTCGGTCGACTCACTTGGGGATTCGCACGCGTACGTCGTATCGCGTCGTCGCGTAGGGTCGTTGGGACATCTCCTGCAGCAGAAACTCCGCCTCCAGGCCCCATCGGCGGAAGACGCGGCGAAAGAACGCCCGAGAGTAGGTGCGGCGGTGCAGGCCGTCCCGACCGCCGCGGATCCTCCGCTGTAGAAACCAAAACGGCGCCAAGGGAACCACGGTGGTCTCGGCCGCTCGTCGGGAAAGTCCCATGCGTTGAAGTCCCTGGACCTGCTTTTCCATGGTGCCGAAAATGTCGCCGATGAGAATCACGCCGCCGGGCTTACACACCCTGAGGCATTCGGCAATCACGCGTCGGGCGTAGTCCTTGGTGGGAAAGCACTGAAATACGCTGTAAGAGAAGACCCGGTCGACGGATCGCGAAAGGATGGGAATACTTGACGCGTCGGCAACGCCCAGGCTCAGCCCGCCGCAGCAAACATCGAAATCGCCGTGTCGCCGCACCAGGGCTTCGCAATGGTCGAACCCAATGCCGCGCTGCCCGTCGGTGAGTACGTTGGCCATCATCGCCCCACAGCCGCAACCGACTTCCAACACGACGTCACCCGGTTGGACTTCGAGCTTACCGCGAATATCCTCGGCGGCCTGAATCGGAGCATCTTCGGCATGCCAACGATGCAGCTCATGCCAATCCGACGCCGAGGCGGTCTTCTCATACAGGCGGCGCCACGCGTGCAGACTCGCCCGCTCCTCACCGGACGATGGTAAGAGATTGTCTCCCTCCCGTGGCGTCGCGTCAGGCATGAACGGATTCTCCCTGGCGCCGACTTGCCGCCTTGGTTTCTCCATGTCGCGCACACCCCAATCCCGCAGCGTAGAGGATCCATCCCAAGTGGTAGGGACGGCATTCCGAGTTGATCTCGTACTTCCCGGTCGCGCCGCTCCGCCGTCCGGATCGCAACCCGGCGCACCGGACGACGCCCTCGAACATTCGCGCGAGTCGCCCGATCCCGAAGCGGTGAATGTCCCGCAGGATCAGCCCGTCTGCATCCACGACCATCCGCCGATTCATCTCGTTGCCGCCCCAAATCCACGACAGGCTCCGCTGAATCGCATCATCCACCACACCACCGCGCGCCGCAGCCGCCTCGTAAAGCGCCATCGGGGCCATCCCGTCCTGGTGGACGGAATACACCGGATACCCATCGACAACGCCACCGTCGCGGGCGTCGTATAACCACCACCATTGACCGTACTCGCCCTGCAGTTTGCACAGCTCCTCCGCCACGGCCCGTGCAACACCAAGACTGTCCCCGCAATTCGCGGTGCGGGCATGGACGGCGAGGGCCATTAGGGGGTAAATCTGGTTGGCAAAGCAGGCGATGCGCCGCGAAACGCCGCGCCATGCGCCTGTGCGGCCATGGCGATAGAACAGTCTTATCTCCCGATTGTACAGCGACAAGAGCGCTTTTCTGCTTGCCGTGGCAAGCGCCGATGCGGACCCGTCGTCGATCCCATGGACCATGGCGTGATCGGCCCCAAGAAGCAACCACGCGAGTTCCACGGAATCCAATCCATGAGCTTGCGCCATGAGGCGAGAAAGCGCTCGCTCACATTCGAACCATTTCCCGCCGGCCGTGCCGGTGCCTGAGTGCAATGCTCTGCCCCACAGCCCCAATCCCCAGTCACCCGGAGACAGCCGGGAATGATCCGCCGCTTCGACCCGTTTCCACAATGCGCGAACCAGATCACCCAGCTCCCCGACAACCGACACCCCCTTCCCCAGCCCAAGAAGCGCAATGAGCGCGTAGCGAATGCTGTATCCCTCCGGCTGGGCCGTGGAGCCGACGTACCGCATGGTGTAAGGCAGCCGCCCATCGGCGTAGGTCAACTGAAGCCCGCGCACAGCGAGTTCGCCCAGGCGGCGCCAGGCATCCCTTGGATCGCCGGGGCCCTCGTTCCTTACGGAAAGGGTCATGCGGGCAGTATCCCCCGCTCCCGCAAGAGTCGCAGCACCGTTGCGAACTTCGCCTCCCACGAATGTCCCCGAGCCCACTCCCGTCGCTCGCGCCGCCGCAACTCATTGTCCTCGCTCAGGGCGCGGTCTACCGCATCGGCGAAGGCCTCCGGACCCCGAGCGACGTAGCATGGCGCGCCACAGACCGACAGCTCACGAAATGGCGTGCTGACCACCGGCTTCCCCAAGGTGAGATACTCCTTCAGCTTCACCGGATTGCAGTGCTCAATCCACTGATTCTGCAGCCAGGGCATGATGCAGACGTCAAACGCACCCCCAAAGCGGGCGACGTCCCGGTAGGGCTGTTGAGGTACCGCGACGACATTGGAGTGCCGTCGCAGATCCATAAACTCCGGGGCCATGGCCCCAAGTAAGACGAACGTATAATCCCGCCGCGACGCAATCACGCGATCCAGCAACACCCGGTCCACCGTGTTTCCGTCGATGTTTCCAAAGAAGCCAATGATGGGACGACGAACGTGACCAAGAACCTCCGGGATCATCCCGTCGGAACCCGCGGCCGAGAACATCTCCCAATCCACCCCATGGTCCACGTACTCTCCATAACCATACAATCGGCGAGAGCGCTCCAGCAACGCGGCGCTGGAACAGACAACGAGATCGGCCAATCTGGCGATGGTCTCCTCCATTTCCGCAACGGCCCCGCATTCTCCGCCCAAAAGCCCGCTGTACAGGTCGCTCAACTGATAAACCGTTCCCGCGGCCGCCAGCCGTGACAACACCCGTGCTGCGGCCGGACAGGCGACCCAGATCAACGGGTGCTTCATCTTCCGAATGCGCAGCGCGAACCGAATCTGCGCGGCCAGCGCCGCGGACATCCCACGCCCCGACAACCCCGTCAGGCCGGGATAGTAGATCGGCGTCATAACCCCAAAGCCCTCGCCACTGTCTCGAAAGTATCGAGCCATGCTTCGAGCCTTGCGCGCGATGCGGTGTAGGGACATTCCACCATCCGTCACCGCCGGCGCCTTAACGCCAAGCGAATTGACATAGATAACGTTGGTCATGCGCGCGAATCTCCGCATGAACTGCATGTCCGCGTGTCCGCGGTTGTGGTACCACCAGTCCGAGTCGCCGAAACACAGCACGGAGTCAAAAGTTCGGAGCGCCGGGGCGATCGTTGATGCAGGCGGCCCGCTCGCCCGCACAGGCGCAGCGGATGACGGTGACTCCGCGCCAGGCCGAGCCTGCGCCTCGTTCGCGGAGTAGAAGCCCTTCTTCAAATGCGCGACCGAATCCATGTTTTCCAAAGGGGGCCGCGGAGACGCGGGACATGCGGACTGACTCGGTTAAACCAGATGCGGTAGTACCCCAGGTGCAACATGCGGGCCGCTGCTCGCAGAAAAGCCGTGCGACGTCGCGACGAAGAACCTCGCCGAACGGCCCATATGGAGGTTGAATGGGTGATGCGGCCCGCCAGCTTGAGCTTGTAGTCATACATTCCGCGCATGGCATCGAGCTGCGTACATCCCCGCTCGATCGCGTTTCGCAAGCTCATGCACAACAGCATTCGCCCGGGGCTATAGAAGTCCCATTGTCGATCGAGGTCGCGCGAGCCAATAATCCAATGTGCGCGGCGTCCGAATCCGATGCTGTACTGATATCCGACAATCCGGTCTCCCGCATCCAGGCGCAGCAGCATCAGGCGACCGTGTTTTGCCTGCGCGGCGGACATCTCGCGGTGAAACGGCTGCGATTGCGGCCAATCGGCGAAGTGCCCCTGCTGTCCCTGCGCCTGCCATTGGGCCTGGTGCTGCGTGACAAAGCGGGGAAAGTTCTCCTCCAAGTCCGATGCTGCAACCGCGACCAGGTTTCCGGCTTGATCGCTGAAAAATCGGCGCTCGCGCCGGCGCACGTTGCTTCGTTCATCGGCGCTGAGTTTCTTCAGATACTCATCGTAGGAGGTCGGCAGATCAAACACGATGTGCGGCGTCGAGGCAATTTCGTGCTTTATCTCCCCAAGGCCGTCGCATCGCGCAATCGCCTCCGTTATCTCGCCCGAGTCTTCGAGATATCCTCCGAGGGGACCGAGATGGAGCAGATCCCACGGTTTCTCGGAGGTTACCTTGGCCACCAAGCCGGCCATGACCACGCGTGCGTGTTCTCGCGCGACGGCAAGCGAGGTCGTCGTCACCGAGTGATCGCAACCGACGAGGCGGACGACCCTGGCGGACACGGGCCCGATTCGAAGACGCTCCCGGAACAGAGGCACGATGCCGACGATTTCATTCTTCGCGCCAAAGACGTGCAACTCAAGACGACGTCCGTCCCCATAATGCTTCCACCACACTCTTCCCCAGTCGTAGGTCGCAAAGAGGTCGCCGCCAACGCTCTCGACGAAGGCATCCCACTGCACCTGCAAGTCGGCCGCGGCCTCATAGGATGGGTACACGTCATGAGTCGGTAAGCCGGACGCCGTATCCTGGCCGCCGGCGGACCCGGTCGCAACCGGTTTCATGGCGGCCGCTCCGCGAACCGAATGGTCATCGACGTGGACGGTCATCTTCGGTCGTCCCGCGAGGGTGCTTCGTCAGTGGACGCGTGCCGAGCGCCCGCGAGGAATCTCGCGCGTACGAACCGCGGCCAAATGCCGGCAACAAGAAAGCCAGACCGCAACCAGGGGAACTTTGACCGCAGCCAGGGCGCAAGGTGCCAATACCAGAGCCGGTAGTACGCGAAGGAAACGAATCGCGTTACAGCACGGAAGGCGCGGAGGCGGATTGCGGAAGCTCCGCGACGTCGGGACGCCGCGACGGTCTTGACTTGAAGCGTCGTGGCGCCCAGGCGGCGCTTGTAATCGTATTCCCCCGGAAGCGCGTCGATTTGTGCGGCTCCCTCGCGTTGCGCGGATCGCAACAGTTGACAAAAGCCGATGCGGCTGGCGACGCCCTCGGCCCTTGCCCCGATGATCCAATGCAGGCGCCGCCCGAAGGATCCGCCGTACTCGACGGCGAGCGGCTTCGCATTCGAGGAAACGACCTGCATCGACAATCGTCCGCGGTCCAACAGGCGCAGCGCGAATTCGCGGTGGAAGGCCTCGATTCCCTTCCAGTCTTTGAAATGCCCAAGCCGGCCTTGGGCCTCCCATTGGCGGCCATGCAATTCGACCAGGTCGTCCAACCCTTTTCGCAATTCGTCCGAGTCTGCGATGCTTTGCCGCAGTAAACCCGGAACGGCGTTCAGCTCGCGTTCGTCGTGCCGCACGTTGCGACGCTCCTTCGTGGATAGCGCAGCGAGAAAGGAGTCGAAATCAGGCGAGACGTCGAACACATTG
>JBBTCJ010000002.1:51635-80937 GCA_038043285.1 Planctomycetota bacterium
CACATTGTGGGGATACGCATGGTCGTCGAACGTGACGGTGATCCCGCCGCCGATTCGTCGAAGGGCTCGGACCAGTCGCGGGGCATTTTCCGAATATCCGGGAAGCTCGCCAAAGTGAAGAATGTCCCAACGAACGCGGGCCTGGAGGTCGCCAATGATGCGCGACATGACTTCGTCAACGTACGCTTCCTCGACACATACGTTGCACGTGGTGACTCCGTGATCGCAGCCGACGATGCGGACGGCGCGCAGCGTCAGCGGTCCCCAGCGGAGCGATTCGTGGAATAGCGGGACGATCCCCACCATCGCGTCGCCGGCGCAGGCGACGTAGACCATGAGCGCTCGGTCATAGCCGAAGTGCTTCCACCACAGTTCGCACCAATCGTACGAGGAAAACAAGTCCCCGCCGACGCGTTCAATGAAGGCATCCCAGGCGTCGCGTCGGCGAGTCAAGTCGCCGAAAGATGCGAAGCACTCCAACCGCAGCCCGAGCGACCGCTCGTCGGCAGGTAGCCCACTCCCGGCGACAACGTTCTCCCTGGGCCGCCCGATCGCGTCGCTTTGAAGAATCACAGATACCCCAGCTCTTCCAGTCGGCGAGTCACCTCAGCTTGTTCCTCCGGCGTGTAGGCGGCGGACGCACTCGCACAGAGGGCCATTTCCCTTTCGCACGTGCGTGGAGGTTCCTCGCTAAGCCGCGCGGAACGAAGCCCGCCCGTCATGAGCGCTCCGTCCATGTACGCGGGAATCGGCTGCCCCAGCAGATACAACACCGTCGGGGCGATGTCGGTCATGGATGCCTCGCTCGCACCGCCGGGTTGGAAGCTGGGGCCGGCTCCGATCCACACGCCGTCGGGGCGGTGGTATCCGGAGATATCCCAACCCGGACTCAGAGGTCGAAGGAAGCGTTCACCCATGAGCCACGATGGAAGCGTGACATTGGAAGCCATGTATCCGGGGGCGAGTTCATAAATAACGTCCGGTGCGTCGCCCGCGCTCGGTCCGTCGTAAAGCTCCTCTCGTGTCCAGGCGCCTTCGAAAACGGGTCCGCCGGTATCGGGATCGGCGGCTGCGCGAAGAACCTCGATCACCCTTCGCCGCATCCGGTCATAGTCCGCCCCCGGTTCGATGACGCCGTCCGGACACCGCCCGCGCACGTTCACGTACACCGCGTGCTCCAACTGCGGTCCGGCGAAGGCGGCGCTTCGAGCATAGTTCACCAGCGGATTGCTGCGCGGATCCTGGCGATGCCAGGCCTCCCGCTGCTCCAATCCGAGCCTCATGCGCAGCGACGGGGAACAGTTCAACTTCCGCGTCGCGAGGTCCGCCAGCGTTCGCAGCGACCTGGACCGCAAGAGTCCGTGCCGCTCCAGAAGGTTATTCAGGTAGACCCAGCGTCGTACGCCGCCGAAGCCGTGATCGCTGACCAATATGAAATCCGCTTCGCCGCCGATCCGCCGCATGATACGGGTCAGCGACGCATCAAGTTTCATGAAGCCTTCGCGCAGCAGCTCGATGGAGCGGCGGTTTTCCGGTCGCCGGGAAGCCTCAAAGGTCGGGTCGAGGAGGTGGTAGAACAGGTGCTGCACGCGGTCGGTGTATTCGTGCACGAAGAAGTAGAAGTCGGCATCGACCTCGTCGATCAAGAACTCGAACTGACGACAGCGAAGCTCCATATATTCGTTGATTCGACGGATGTGCGCCTCGCGGGCCGAGGGATCAGCCGGTCGATGACTGAGCACGTCCCAGTTGAGCCGCAATGCGCCGAACCGCGAGCGGACCGATTCGTTGAGCGTTTCGGGATGGAAAACCTTGGCGGAATCGTCGGGAGACACAAACCCGGTCAGCATGGCGCCGTGGATGGGTCTGGCCGGATAAGTGATGGGCACGTTGAGAATCACGGATTTTAGTCCGGCTTCGCCGAGAATGTTCCAAAGCTTCGGCGCCAGGACGTCGGCGCCGGACGCGGTGCGCATTCGTCCGCTGCTCCGATCGCGATACGAGAAGCTGAACACTCCGTGCTTTCCGGGGTTGACGCCGGTGTACATGGTCGGCCAGGCCGGGCAGGTCACCGGCGGACGAGTCGACTTCAATACCCCCGACGCCCCCTCCCCCAGCATTCGCGAAATCGTGGGTACGACGCCGGCCTCGACAAGCGGGCGCAATACGTCGAAGGTGGCCCCGTCCCACCCCATGAGTACGACTTTTCTACGCGAGTTCGTCATGGTTCAATGAGAAGCGGAAGGAGCGATATGGCTCAATGCCCCTTGCCGCAGCCGTCCTTATTGGATCGCAGCCGACGATAGAATCGCTCAGCCAATGGAACGATCCAGCGTGCCGCCCGTCCCCCCGGCGCAGAAAAGGATTCCAGAAAACGCACTTCCTTGCCGCCGAGTCCCGCTTTGAAGTGATACACCCCCGGATTGCCTGCCGGGTCTATTCCTCCAAGGTTGTACCAGCGTGCGCCGGCGCTTTGGGCGAGCTCGATCGCTTTCCACTGAAGCAGATAGGATGCCTTGTTCGCCCTTCCCAAGTCATTGGACGCGCCGAGTAGATAAATGCAGGTGTCGCCCAGGGTGCTCGACACGTGACCGGCGGCCGGCTCGTCGCCCTGGTACGCCAACAACACCCGCATTCTCTCGCCGGGAGCGAGCAACGTCTGGAGCTTGGTGAACGATCCGACGTGCACGCCGGTCTCGAATTGCTTTCGACTCCACATCCGCTCGTACAGCGATTCGAACGCGGACATGGCCGCCTCGTCCGAAGCGACCACGACGCGCAATCCCCGCTTCTCCGCTTGATTCAGGCCATTGCGCCACTTCTGCTCGAGTCCCTTGCGCAACTCGGCAAGCGACGGCGACAGGTCGAGCAGGATCGTCCGCTCCCGGGGCGCGTCGAAGTCCACCGCAAAACCCGAAAGAGCGAGCGCCGCGGTCACGTCGTCGTCATCGCCGGCCGTCTCGATGAGATTGGGAAGCACCCGCAGGTTCAATCCGCGCAGGCGGCAGAACTCCTGGCGAAGCAATGCCAGGACTTCGCGCAGATCGTCCGGGCGCGCCCCGCCGCATCGCCACAGCGGTCCGCGGAACACATAGGCGACGCCCATCCCCAGAAACGGAATACGTTTGATCCGTAGCTGCGCCAGGCCGATGACGGCTTCGCCGCGACGCACGATTGCACGGCATACCTGCGACTTCGTCTGCTCCGCGCTGACCCCCCCGAACGCCCACGTCTGGTAAATGTTGTGGTCGGAGAACGCGCTGGAAAGTTCCCCCCACGCTTCCGCGCCGACGGCGTCCGCCTGAACCG
Organism: Planctomycetota bacterium; assembly: GCA_038043285.1. Lineage (GTDB taxonomy): Bacteria > Planctomycetota > Phycisphaerae > UBA1845 > UBA1845 > JBBTCJ01. The sequence continues at coordinate 54,945 of JBBTCJ010000002.1, forward strand.
TGATCGCGCCTTGGGAATCGTTGCCTGCGGTGACCGGTGTATTGGCCGAAGGCTCGTGTCCGGACGAGGACGAGGATCGCGCGGCAAGCATGTTCATCTTGCCGGACCGGCCGTCGTGGCAGCCTCCCGGGAGACCGTCTCCGGCGCAACCGATCCTACCCCCGGCGATCGGCGACGCGGGATCCACCGACGCCAAGCGTACGCGCCCGAGGCCTTCAGTCGAAACTCGATCGTCCAATCGTCGGGCGTCACCTTGAACCGCCCCATCGCCAGCGGATTGCTTCCCGCTTTCACCGGTTCCGGCTCGCAGGTGACGACGACCTGATATCCCGCGGCGCCGGCGATGGATTCCAGTCCTGCCGGACATCGCCCGTAGGGAACCGAAAACGCCGTCACCGGGCGACCCAACGCGGCCTCCAGCTCGCGCTTGGATTGGACCAGCTCAGAGCGCACGGCAACGTCGTCCAGCGCCGTCAGGTCCGCATGGGTCGCGGTGTGTGAGCCGATTTCGATGAGCTCCGCGGGCAGCGATCGCAGTTGTTCAACGGTCATCAATACTTCGTAGGTATCGGGATGCCCGGGCGGCATGGCCCACGCCGGCGATCGGCCCATGTTGCCGGACACGGCGAACACCGTCGCGGGAATACAATCCCGCGCCAATACGGGAACAGCGTTTCGACGGACGCTGTCGAGCGCGTCGTCGAAAGTCACGCAGGTGCGCCGCACCGCACCGCCCGCAACCGCAGCGCCGGCGAGAGGGACGATCGTCCTTCGCCGCGCGAGCCATTGCATCTGTCGCTCAAAGCCCGCCCGCTGCCGATCGGTCACGCCGTGGTAGTAAAGGATGACACACTCGCCGCGCCGCCTGCCCGCCGACTGGCGAAGCCAATCGCCAACGGATCGCAGCAGGAAGTAGGCCAGACTAATGGTCAGGGCGACGATTCGACGCATGGAGTTCGGCCCGCCCCCGGACGCGACGTTCCGACCGACGCGATGCTGGTCGGCAGCCTGCCAAAAAGGTGGAATCGCAGAACGGCCACCGCCAACTCCCATTGCCGAACCACGCCCTCGCTCCTGCCCGCGGACAACCGCTTCATCCCCACCAGCGGAACACGCAGTAGCGACGCGATGCAGAACATCAGGTTGGCGGCTGCCCTTGTCGCCCTGCCGGACTTCCTCTCCAGGAACATCAGCAGACTGCGTCGTTCCAGCAGATGCATGTCCATCGGCGCCTGCGACGAGCTGCAGCGCCCCAGATGGGTGATGACCGCCTTCGGCGTATACATCGTCTTCCAACCCGCTCGGCGCATCCGCAAACACCAATCCGTGTCCTCGGAATACATGAAGTACTCTTCGGACATCGGGCCGACCTGTTGGATCGCCTCGCGCCGCGCGAGCATGAAGCAGCCGGCCACGGCGTCCACCTCGCGCTCGCTTTGATAGTCCCACCAGCCGAACCGCGCGCGGTTGAAGAATCGATGACTCCAAAACAGTTGTTGCAGCCGGGTCAGCGAAAGCGCGACGTTGAGCAGGCTGGGGAACAGATAGCAATTGTATTGCAGATTTCCGCGCCGCCCCCGCGTCTGACAACCAACGATGCCCGCGTCCGGATGGGCGTCGGCGAACTCCACCGCCTTTTCAATCGCTGCATCATGGATGAGCGTGTCGGAGTTGAGCAGCAAGACGTAGCGACCGTGGGCAACGGCGATTCCTTGATTGTTGGCCGCTGCGAAGCCGCGATTGTCATCATTGCGGATAAGGCGCACCGCGGGAAACTCGGCGGCAATCATCTCCGCCGATCCGTCCGCCGAATGGTTATCGACGACGATCGTCTCCAATGCCGCGTCTCCCGCGCGCTCGTGCAGCGAACGCAGGCAATCGCGCAACACGTCGCGCGTGTTCCAGCTCACGATGACGATCGAGACATCCATGCGGAATGACGGTCAAGGGTCATGGCGACGGCGGGCGGACGCCGCGAGCTTCGCCGCCCGATGCCGGCGGCGCGATTGACGGAAGGACCGACCTCACGTCCGCCGCCGACGCGGCCGCAAAACGCAGCGCCTGCTCCTTGGCCCGCTCGAGAAGCTGCGGCACCGCGACCCCGGCGGCGATTTGCACCTGGGCCACGTAGTACCGCGGATCCCGCGAGAGGTTGGGACTTCGCCATCGCGGCCCCCAGAAATCCTTCCATTCGGTCGTGTGCCGACCCTGAAGGGCGTAGTAGTTCACCACCACGATGGCCTCGGAGTCCGCCTCCTGGCGACCAAACTCATGAACCAGACAGGCCATGGACGAACCGTCGGGGAGACGCACATCCCCGCGCTCCTGCGAGCGCAGCACCCAACCGTTGGCCGGATAGCAGGCGTCCGGACGATGCCCCAGCATGGTCGACGGACGAGTCGTGAATCCAAGATAGAAGTCCACGGTCGCGCCGCTTCCGCGATCCAGGTATCGCCGATTCACATAATCATCATTTCCCGCAACCACTTGCACGCGCGCGTCGATCGGAACGTCCACGCCCTCCCACTCGCCAAGATGCATCGGAAACCTCGACAAGGGCGCCGCCGGCGAAATCGCCTGCCGCGGCGCAGCGGACAATATCTTCTCCACCCAGCGACGCGCACCGCCGACCGCCAGTAACACGATCACCCAGAAGGCCACTGACGCCGCGAGGTGTGAACGAGCGGATGTAGATTGCATCGTTGAGTCTTGCATACCGTGGTCAAAAAGCGCGTCGGATCGAATCGCGACACTCAGTTGCCGCGACGTCCGACACGGTGGCTACTCGGGGGCTGAGCAACTCCGATTTCACGCGTGGACAAGTATTCCCTCAACGCCTCCAGCCAGTGCCGCGGCGTATGACGGGTCAGCTCGACGTACGACTGCAGGTCAAGGACCGAATACGCCGGTCGCACCGCGGGTCGCCCCAGTTCGCTCGTGGTCATCGTCCCGACCTCGACGCGCGATCCGGACAACGCCACGATCTCGCGGGCGAACTCCCACCAACTGCACTGCCCCTCGTTGGCGAAATGAACCGTTCCCTCGGCGCCGGCGTCCAACAACCGCATGACCGCATCGCTCAAATCGTCAGTCAGCGTCGGGCGCCCGACCTGATCGTTGACCACGCGAAGACGTTCGCCACTTGCGGCCTTCGCCAGAATGGCCTCGACGAAATTCTTCCCGCCCCACCCGAACAACCACGACGTCCGGACGATCAAATGGCGACAATCGGCTCGGCGGACAGCCTCCTCCCCTTCCCATTTCGATCGCCCGTAGACCGACAACGGGCTGGCGGCGTCGCCGGGACGGTATGGACTAGCCTGTCGCCCGTCGAAGACGAAATCGGTCGAAAGATGCACCAGCAAAGAACCAAGCTCGCGACAGGCATCCGCACAATACCCCGGCGCACGCGCGTTGCAGGCGAAAGCCTCGTCCACCTGGGACTCGCAACCGTCGACGTCGGTATACGCCGCGGCGTTGATGACCACGCTCCGACCGATCTCGCGCAACATTTTTCGAACGGCGGCGGGGTCGCGGACGTCAATCTCTTCGCGGTCCACCGCGACCAGCCGAACGCCCGTCGCTGAACCGATACGCGCCGACAAATCGCGTTCCAGTCGCCGACCGAGCATCCCCCTCGACCCCAACAGCACGACCGGTCCACGGATCCAATCCGGCAAACTCACCGATCCGCTCCCACCACGCCCCCGACGCCGTACTGCTTTTCGTAGTACGCCAAATACTCCCCGGTCTTAATCCTTCGCCACCACGGCTCATTCGCGACGTACCAGTCGATCGTCGAGGCCAGGCCCGACTCAAAATCGATCCGCGGCTTCCAGCTCAGCTCGGACGAGATCCGCGAAATGTCCATCGCGTACCGCCGATCGTGCCCGGGGCGATCCTTCACCAACTCGATCATGGATTCATCGTGCCCCAGTCGTTGGAGAATTCTTCTCGCGATGTCGCGGTTGGGCAACTCGCACTCGCCGCCGATGTTATACGCCCATCCGGGCGTGCCGCGCTCAAGCACCCTCAGGATCGCTTCGCAGTGGTCGTCGACGTGAATCCAGTCGCGCACATTCATCCCGTCGCCGTACAGCGGAACCTTCTTCCCGACCAGCAGGTTGGTCACGAAGAGCGGAATCAGTTTTTCCGGAAACTGATACGGTCCGTAGTTATTGGAGCAACGGGTAATCAGCACCGGAAGCTCGAACGTGTGATGGTACGCCTGAACCAGCATGTCCGCGGCCGCTTTGGACGCGCTGTAGGGGCTGTTGGGCGCGATGGGCGTCGATTCCTGGAACCTCCCCGTCGGCCCCAGCGATCCGTACACCTCATCGGTGGACACTTGCAGGAAACGCTCCACCGAATGCGCCTTGGCCAGGTCCAGCAGGACTTGCACGCCGACGACGTTGGTGCGAACGAACTCCTGCGCTCCCAGGATGCTGCGATCGACGTGGCTCTCCGCGGCAAAGTTGACGACGCCCGAAATGCCGCCGGCGAAGATCGTCTCCAAGGCCCCCGCGTCGCAAATGTCTCCTCGTTGAAACCGATACACCGAGGCTTCCTCGATGCCCGCGAGGTTCTCAAGATTTCCCGCGTAGGTCAGCTTGTCATACGCAATGATGCGAACCGCAGGTCGAACACGGCGCATCGTGCGAACGAAGTTGCTCCCGATGAACCCCGCCGCGCCGGTAACCAGAAGTGTGGTCATCCGATCAACCCGCCGCCCCTGCGCGGGCCGGAAGCCGCGCCGGCAAGTCCAACTTGTTCGCCCCGCCCTCCTTCACCAGCACGGTCGCGCGGTACAGCGACTCGAACGTGCCCGCGTCGGTCCACCAGCCCTCCAGCACGTCATAGGTCAACGTCCCCTGTTCGATGTACGCGTTGTTGACGTCGGTGATCTCCAGCTCACCGCGGCCGGAGGGCTTCAGCGGTCGAATCAGGTCGAACACCTGGCGGTCGTACATGTAGATGCCTGTCACCGCCAGGTTGCTCTTGGGTTTCTGGGGCTTCTCCTCGATGCGCACGATGCTTCCGTCACGGACCTCAGCCACCCCGAATCGCTGCGGGTCGGGAACCTCCTTCAACAGCACCTTCGCCCCGCGACCCTGAGCGAAGAACTCGCCGACCGCTTTCCGGATGTTCTTTTCGATGAGGTTGTCACCCAGGACGACGACGATCTTGTCGCCGTCGGCGAAGTGCTCAGCCAAACGAAGGGCATCCGCAATCCCACCCTCGCCTTCCTGATAGGTGTAGTGAAGATCGCGCAGGCCGAACTCGTAGCCGTTGCCCAGAAGCCGCAGGAAATCGCCGGCGTCGTTCCCGCCGGTCACCAGCATGATGTCCTCGATGCCTGCGTTCACCAGACACTGAATCGGAAAATGAATCATCGGCCGGTCATAGACCGGTAGCAGGTGCTTGTTGGTCACCCGCGTCAGCGGCGATAACCGCGTGCCCAGACCGCCCGCAAGGATTACGCCTTTCATCGTCGCTACCCGTCCTTTCTCGACCAGTCGTACGGGATGTCCCTCGTGTGCGGAGCCACCCGGTACTCATCGGGGTCATCATAGACGTAGACTTCGGTGGGACAGTTGATGACCATGGCCTCAAACTCGCTGATGCACTTGAACCCGTGGTACACCAGCGGAGGAATCTGCACCAGGATCGGGTTATGGTCGCCCAGGAAGAACTCGTTGACCTCGCCCTTCGTCGGCGAGTCCGCGCGCGAATCGTACAGCACCACCTTCATCATGCCGCGTACGCACACGAAATGGTCCCACTGCTTTTTGTGATAGTGCCAGGCCTTGACAACGCCGGGATAGGCCGTGGTCAGATAGATTTGCCCGAACTTCTTAAACGTCGGTTCATCGCTGCGAAGCATTTCCATCAACCGCCCGCGTTCGTCGGAAATGACTTTCAGACGCTTCACTTGCACGTCGCGAATCATGGCCGTTCCTTGTAACCACCGCACATCGCCGGATCCAAGTCCCCGGCTCCGCTTGTGGCCCGAGCGCACTCCGTGCCCGTGGAGTACACCAAAAGAATCGTGCAACCTCCTGCCGTCCAACAACTTACGTGGATTCGCCCACCGAACCGCGCGCACGACGGCAGGCCTTGGACCCCACCATTATCCGGCGGATGAAGCCGATGTCGAACCACGACAATTCCTGCGGCCAACCACCATCTCTCTGACCGGGCCGGTGTCTTTGGATGCCCTGCCAAGTCGAGTCTATTCCGTCAGTCGGCGCTCGGCTGTTTGTCGTCCGCGTTCAGACTCGAACGGCCTAAACCACCCAGGTCATGCATTTTCGCACGCCGGCGCATTGCGACAAACACACCACGCGTGTTTTTCGGCCAATGCGGGGCCGATTCGCCGTTTCGCCCCAAGGTCCGCTAACCAATAGCGATGCCCGGTAACGGTTAAAGTTGGACCGGACTATGCATGATTCGACAAACAGGCGAGCTTCACACATTTTCCGGCATTGACTATCGGTGGCCGCGGTCTAAACTTTCAGCGAACCATCACAGCCGCGCCCTGATGCCTCCGTGGGTGCGGTCGTCCGATGCGCGAACGGACAAGCGCGGCTTGGCGACCGAGGAGGACCATCGGCGGTTCGCCCCAAAGGCGCGTGGGGTTTGTGGTTTCCCGTCAATCGACACCGGGGAGGGGGTCGACTCGAGTGGATGCCGTTATTCTCGCCGGGAGTATCGGTCAGGACGCGACGTGGACCGGGGGCTGTCCCCGTCCTCTGCTGCCGTTACCTGGAAGCACCTTGCTGCACGCGTTGGTCGCGCGGCTGAATCAAACCGCGCCCGCCAGCATCACGGTCTGTGCCCACGGCCGCACAGACCTGATCGCCAATCGGCTCCGAAACGGCGCGTGGATGAATGGCGAACCGACGATTCTTGAGGACGCCATCCCGCGCGGGACTGCCGGATGCCTTCGCGCATGCCAATCTCGTTTCGAGTCCGACGCCATTCTGGTCGTTGGTGGATGTGTTTGGCTCGACGACAACCCGGAATGGATGATCCAGCAGCATCGCTCGCGGGACAATGCCCTCACCGTGTTCTGTAGTCCGGACGAGCACTCACCCCGCATCGGCCAGGATTCACGACTGAGACCATCGGGCGTTTGCTGCTGTGATCGGCGGGCGCTCGACTTGATCCGGCCGCAAGGGTACCAGGATCTTAAGGAACAACTCATCCCGGCCCTGCAGGATGCCGGACTCCGCGTCGGTGCAGTTGTACTCCCCGGGCATACGCGCGAGGTAGTCGATTGGGCAGCCTATATGGAGGTGCTGTGGCGGGTGCTGTCGGCTGACCGGCTGTCGGCGGATGGATACCGTCAGCTCACACCGGACGTCTGGTGCGGTGAGGGGGTAAGTATCGCGCCGACCGCACGTATCGTCGGCCCGGCGGTGCTCGGTCACCGCTGCACGCTGGAGTCCGACAGCGTCGTTGTCGGACCCGCGATCCTGGGCGACGGATCCTGCGCCGGGCGCGGCTCTCGCCTGATCCGGGTCGTCACCACGGACGGGGTTCGCATTCCCCAGGGTCGTTGGCACGTCGACCAGGTGCTTTCGACGGAAATTGCTCCGCTGCCGACCAGCGTCAACGCCGGGACTTTAACCAGCTCGCCCGACCGTACCGCGGTCCAGCCGGCTGAACGTCCGGCCATCGGCCGACGGACGACCTGGCAACGTCCGCAGGCGTATGCCATCGGCGTGGCCGCTGCGTTCATCTGGGCGTTTTGGTCCACGCTCACCGAGCTGTGCACGACGTTGTGGAACAACCCTGACTACAGCGCGGGGCTGATCGTACCGCCGGCGATTCTTTATATGATTCATGCCTGCCGAGAACGGTTGGCGGAACTCCGTGCGCAGTTTTGGCCGGTGGGTGCCGCCGTGTTCTTCGTCGGAGCCGCGCTAAACATTATGGGGCAACTGTTTCACTACTCCTCCGCGGCCAATCTCGGACTGGTGGTCGCCGCAAACGGCGTGGTGATGGGCATGGTCGGACGGCGCATCCAGCGCCAAATCTGGTTCCCCCTGGCATGCCTGGTCCTGATGCTTCCGCTCCCATACACCGTGCGTGAGGGAGTGCTCTATCCATTGCAGGGGTTTGGCGCCAAGGTTTCGGCCAGTTTGCTGGAAACGGTAGGCATCCCCACGGAGGTCCACGGACACGTGCTGGAAGTGGTCGGGCGGCGGATCGCGGTGGCCGAGGCTTGCAGCGGGTTACGGCTCATATTGGCGTTCCTTCTGGTGACCGCGGTCGTCGCCTACGTTATCGGTCGACCGCGCTGGCAGAAGGTCATCGTCCTGGCGTCCAGCATCCCCATTGCAGTCGCCTGCAACGTCCTTCGCGTCGCGATGTCCGCGTTCCTATACTATTTTGGATATGAACGCCTGGCGCAGGGCGTGTTCCACGACGGCGCCGGCCTGGTGATGATGCCGCTGGCTTTGGGCCTGATCCTCCTCGAGTTCCGTCTGCTCTCGAGTCTGGTCATGTCCGTGCCGCGAGTCGAGCTGCGCAACCCGCTCGAGCGTCCGCTCGTCACCTAATCGACTCAACGCGTCGAGAGAAAACTCTGAAACGCATGGAACCCACACACGAGATCACCGTCCTTCAGGGACCGCACCGGATCGGACCGGACTTAGCGCACGACTCCGCATCGGCGTCACCGATGTCGGCGATCCTCCGGCGCTGGCCCACGCTGGCCATTATCACCTTCGCGTGCGCGGTTTCTACGTCCCTCGCGGTGTGGTTCCTCGTCAGTCCGAAGTTCGAAATCAGCGCCACCCTGCACGTTTCCCCGAGGGTCCGCGCGATCCTGGTGTCCGATCCGGACACCGACGTCACCCACGACTACCGGCAGTACGTGGGAACGGAGGCCGCCAACATCGTCAGCTCGGTGGTCCTCGGTGCGGCTTTGAACCAACCGGAGCTGCGCAGCCTGCCTTTGGTCGCGGCGGCGCCCGACCCCGTGGCCCTGTTGCAAAAGGCGATGGTGGTGGAGCCAATGCGGGGCACCGAGTTGCTGAAGGTCGCCATGATCGGTTCGCAGGCTGAACCGCTCGTAGCCATCGTCAACGCCGTGGTCGATGCGTACATGGCCCGGCAGGAATCCCAGCAAAAACAATGGGACGAACGAGTGCTCAGCTCGCTCAAGGCGGAACAGGCGGGACTCGAGGCACGATTGCGGGTCAAGGAGCGCCAGCTCCGGGAGAGCGCCGTCGAGCAGGGATTGGGTGGCGCCGAAGATTCCGGGTTGTTGATCGACCGCTGGCTCATCGAGCTCCGTCAACTGTTGACCCAGGCGCGGAAGGACCAGGGCCTAGCCGACGCGCAACTGGCGGCACTGGGCGACGCGGCGGCCGACATTCTGGATTCCGCTGCCTTTGACGACTACCTCAACCGCGACCCGGAACTCCAAAAACTCCGGGAGCAGCTCCGTTCGACCGAGCTTTCCGCGTTGAGCGACGCCGGACTGGGGCGTGGTCCCGGTCACCCGGACGTGCTCGGGCGACCCGCCCTGATTGCCTCGTTGCAGCAGCGGATTGACGAACGTTGGAAGCGCCTGGGCGAACTGTTCGCGTCCTCGCAGCGGAGGGATCTGGCCGCGGGCGCGCGGGCCGCGGAGGTCGCCGTCAATGTCTACCAAAAGGAAATAGACCATCTGATCCAGCAGCGCGACGGGGTCAAGACCCAGCAACTGGTCCTCGATGATCTGCGCCACGAGCGTGCCGAAGTCGAGAAGTCGTTGAGCATGGTCCGCGAGAAGATTTGGAATGTCGAGGTCGAGCAGAATCGCGCGGCGCGGATCTCGATCGCCTCCTCCGCCCGCGTTCCCCCGTCGCCCAACGTGGACAAGCGTTTGAAGTACCTGGCGGTCGCCCTGGTGATGAGTTTGTGCGCCGGCGTGGGCGCCGCCTTGCTCCGCAGCCATCTGGACACCCGATTCTACGACCCGCTCGACGTTACCGAACGCATCGGGGTCCGCGTGCTGGGGAGCATTCAGCGATTGCCGGAGGCGAAGATGCCGCTGGACGGCATCGACCCACGAGTTCTCGAGCCGATCCGCGGCATTTCCACCGCCCTTTTAACCGCCGCGCCGACGACGGCGCATAGCCGCATGATCACCAGCCCGACGCCGGCAAGCGGAAAATCCTCGCTGGCGTTGAATCTCGCGCGGAGCGTCGCCGCGACCGGCCGGCGCGTGCTCCTGGTCGATGCGGACAATCACGGGCAGGGCGCCACCCGACGGCTTCGACTAACCGACCACCTCGGGCTGTCCGAGCTGATCGGCAACGGAGTCGCCCTCGGCGAAGTTCTCGTCGCGTCCGGAGTTCCCAACCTGACGGTGCTTCCCGCCGGCAAGCGGACCGACGACTTCGGTACGCGGCTGACGGACTTGGACGCCCAGCGCAAGCTGCGGGCTTTGTTCGCTGAGTACGACGAGGTGATCGTCGACTCGCCTCCGGTGCTTGCGAGAAGCGATGCGGTCGTGCTCGCCACGCTCGTCGACGAGGTGGTCCTCGTGCTTCGGGCAGGACTCTCTACCACGCACGAGACCATCGCCGCCCAGCACCACCTCGCGACCGTCGGGGCCAAGGTCGTCGGGGCGATCCTCAACGCCGTCGAACCCCGCAACGTTCGTTACGGCTACGACTACACCTACGCGGGCGCGTACGCCTCGCAAAAGGATGATTGAACGAACTGGAAGCCTTCGATCGCCGAATCGCTTGATCGAAGTGGATGGGGAAAGATCGACCATGATCACTCGGCGGACGGTGGGGACCGCACTTATTCACTTCGAACCGTTGCCGGGCCGCACATCGCCCGAACTTCGGCCGGGTCTGCCGAGTCCCCCAACGCCGGATTATCTCGCTCGGATCGCGTGGTATGCGGAATGGGCCTTGGGTACGGCGCGCTCCGTCCATCTGCTGCTTGCTCCGCAATTCCGCTCGCTGGGCAAGCAGATTCTGGCGGCCTCCCCGGGCGTGTCGCTCGTCTGGTACGATCATGACCTGCGCCTTCCCGGACGGCGACGTTCGCGAGAGACGGTGTGGCTGATCAACGGCAATCAGATGCCCATCGTGGATTGGTCGGCGGCCTGCAGCGCCGCCCGCCGCCGGGATTCGGATCTGCTGATGTTCGACCTCCGCGCCGCCGCCGGCACGGTTCGATATCCCGAGTCGGTCATCGTCGACGGCACCGGGCGAGTCGTCCGCTTCTGCCGCCATTATTTCGATTCGCCCTCCTCGCCGGACTACTGGAGCGGTGAGGCCGGCTTCCTCGCGGCCTCGGGCAACCGCATTCAACCCATCGCCGCGCACATTGCCTTGCGCGGATGGGGGCTGGAAAGCATCGGCGCGCTGACTCGACGATTCAGCATGAGGTGGGCAGCCGCCCCATGCCTCCTCTCCACGTTTCGACCGGAGCCGAGACCCTCCTGGCAGAATCGTTTCGACGCCCAATGGAGCCTGGAAGCCGAAGCCCCGTTGCGGCGGAAGCCCGCCCGCACTCCGCGCCTCGATCGTCCCGCTCCGGGCGACGAAAGCTGGAGCGAACGAATGCACGACCCCCGCCCGATCGCCGCTTCGGGCGTCGACCCGTCTCCCGCCGAGACCAATGATCTGCCCGACGAAACCATCGTCATCGCCGACGACCCCGCCTACCGCGCCGTCAAACGAATCTCCGACGTGGCTGGCGCCTTGATCGGCTTGATTGTCCTGTCTCCGCTTCTGCTCCTGGTCGCGTGCCTGGTGAAGGCCACTTCCCGAGGACCGGTGTTGTTCGGCCATAAACGCCAGGGATTGAATGGTCGGGAGTTTCTGTGTTGGAAATTCCGCTCGATGCGCGACGGCGCCGACGACCTCCAGGCTCAATTGAGATCGCGCAACGAGGTCGACGGCCCGCAGTTCAAGATTGCCGATGATCCACGCCTTAGCCCGATCGGCGCGTTCCTTCGACACCGCAACATTGACGAGCTTCCGCAGTTGTTCAACGTGCTCGCCGGGCAGATGAGCTTCGTCGGCCCCCGCCCTTCGCCGGACGGAGAGAATCAGCTTTGCCCCGCCTGGCGGCGCGCGCGGCTGTCGGTTCGACCGGGAATCACCGGATTGTGGCAGATCCTTCGGCTGCGCGTGGACGGCAGTTCCGATTTCCAGGAGTGGATCTACTACGACATCGAGTACGTCAAACACCGCTCGCTGTGGCTGGACTTGCAGGTCCTGCTGCACACGCCGATCGCCATCCTGCGGCCCCGGCGCATCGCGCAGTTTGCCGGTCGGCTCGAGCGCTTCGGCATTTGCCCGCACTCGCCTCACGTTCGGCCGGCCGCGACGTCCGAGCCTGCCGCAAGGGTTCCCGTATCAATTGGCGCTTGATGGCTGGATGGCCGCCGAACAGGCGCCGCGTCCCCATACTTGCGATCCCCGCTCAGAATTGAAGAATGACTCGCGCAATGTCCGATGGGACGTAGGCATCCGCCGCGCTGAGGAGCCGTCGAAATGGCTGACCGCCCGATTCGTCGATCGCGCGTCCGACTGAAATCCGTCCTCTTGCTGGCCTTGGTACTGGTCGGCGCGCTGGGCGGCGCCTACGGACTCTACCGGTACCGCAAGGAACGAAACACCGATGCGCTGTTGATCCAGGCCCAGGCTGCAGCCGCGCGGCATGACACCTCCGCCGCCGTCGGCCCCTTTCAGCAATACCTCCACCGCCGCCCGACGGATGTCGCGGCCGTTCGTGCCTACGTCGAACTTCTTCTGAAGGCGGAGGTTCTTACCCCCGACCTGGCCGGCGAACTGGTGCGGAACCTTCAACGCCTCCAACGCCTGGATCCGACGGACGTTGGCGCCGTCGAGAAGCTGACAAGATTGTATCTCGACGTCCGCGAGTTCACGTCCGCCGATTCGCTCTCGACCGCCTGGTTGCAGTTGGCGCCCGATTCGCCCGACGCAATCATCGCCCGGGCCAGGACGTTGCACGGTCTGCGACGAAACGAGCAGGCCCGCGACGTCCTTGTCGCCGCCGCGCGGCAATCGCCGCAGGAGCCGCGCTTCTATCCTCCCTTGATCGAGCTGTTCGCCGAAGCCCTGAGCCGTCCGGATGAAGCCGACGCCTGGTTGCAGACCGCCCTCTCCAATGCCCCTGAATCCCCCGCCGTCCATCTTGCCGCCTTTTCGCTCCACCAGACGCGCGGCAACCTCGAGCCGGCCCAGCGACATCTTGAACAGGCCCTGGACCTCGCGCCCGCCGATGCCGAGCTGCTCGCGCGCGCGGTTCGCTTCTTCATCACCCGCGGCAACTTCACTCGCGCGGAACACTTGATGGAGCAGGCCGACGCCGCGACGCGGGCCAACCGCAAGGTGCGCTCCGCACGGGCGGCCCTGGCGATCGGCAGGAAGGATCTCGCACTTATGGCTGTGGTCGCCGCCGAGATGCTCAGCAGTGCGAACGACGCCGCGGATCCGGAACTCGTCGCCCAGGCCGCGGAGCTGTACCTCCGAACCGGGAACCTCGAAGCCGCCGGCCGCTGCATTCAGCAGCTTGCGACATCCTCCCCAATCGATGCGCGAACCAACCAGTACCTCACCGCATTGCGCGGCGCCCAGGCTCTGCTTGCCGGTCGCCCCTTCGTCGCCATCCCCCTTCTGCAACAGGCCCTGCAGGATCAACCCACCAGTCAGTGGGGTACGGAAATGCTGGCGCTGGCCTATGAAACCGTCGGCGCGCTCGACGAATCTGCCGACCTCTATCGACGTGCAATCGTTCTGGCTCCCGAATCGGAGGCCCTCCGCGTCCGTCTGGCGCTGATGGAGTGCGGACAGGATCATTGCCCGGCCGCGTTGTCGCATCTCGACGCCTTTGCCGATCGCACCGCGTCCTCCCCGCCCGACGCCGCGATCCGCGTCCTTTGTGACGTCAAAGCGGCGATTCAGAAAGGAACGTCCGCCGACATTCCGCCGCAGGTCCGCCGCTCGTTGGCCTCCTTGACCGCCCTGGACAACCTCGACGCCGCATCGACGAATCTCCTCGCCAAGGCGTTGATCTTGATCGGAGAGGCCGGCGAAGCTGTCGAGCTGGCCGCACGCCACCTCAAAACGCCGGCGGGCGAGAGGCTTGTTTCCGCTGACTTCTGGACCCTCTTGTTGCGCGAGCGTCTCTTCCAATCCGCCCAATCGTGGGCCGACGTTTTGATCGACGCCGCGCCCGACAGCCTCGCCGGGCACGCCCTCCGAGTGCGAACCCTCGCCGCTGCAAACAACCTCGATGAAGCCGCGCACCACGCGAGCCAATCGACGCTCGACGCCCACCCGCGCGGCGAACTGCTCGCGGTTCTCGCGGACAGCTTCCTCGACGCCGGTCGAATCGACAGTGCCATCGCCGCACTGCGCGAAGCGGTGCGGCTCTACCCTGAGAACATTTCAGCCTGGCGCGCCATCGCCCGATACGCTCCCTCCGCCGAGGAACAAGTGGCCGCACGGGCGAAAATCAGGGGAATCGAGGGCGAGGATGGACTTTTCTGGCGGTTTGAGACGGCTTGGAGTCTTCTTCGCAACCCGTCCGACGCGGTTCAGACGGCCCAGGCGGCCGAGATCCTTCAACGATGCCTGTCACGCCGCCCGGGATGGGTGAGCGCACGCCTTCTGCTCGCACTCGCGTACGAACGGCTTGGAAAGTACTCCGACGCCGTCGCGGCCCATCGTACCGCTCGGACGCAACGACCCGAACTGGCGGCTGACCCGTCCGCGATCCGCTTCATTGAGTTGCTCAAGAGACTCGGCCTCTACGACGAGGCGGACAGCGCTCTGGAGCGTCTGGCCACGGAACGCGCCGACAATCCCGATGTGCTCCGCCTGACGCTCGAAAAGCAGGTGCGACGACGGCAGGTCGAATCGGCGGCCATGACCGCGGAAAAGTTGCTCACGCTCCAGCCCGATGATCCCGCCTGGGCCACCGCGTGCGCCGATCTCCAACTTCGCACCGGTCGGGCTGACCAGGCGGAACGCACCGCGAGCAGTGCCCTCGCCCGACACCCCGATTCTGACTCCCTGTTGTGGTCCCAGGTCCGGGCGATGGTGGCCCTGCGGAGAAGTGATGAGGCCGTGGCGCTCGTGCGGAACGGGCTTGGCGAGGACAACGCCCCCCGCTGGCTGGTGCTTGCCCGGCTGTTAGCGCTGCTCAATCGCCCCGACGAAGCCCATGACGCCGTCGAACACGCCGCCCACGCCCGACCCGACGATCCGGCGAACCTCGCGGCCGTCGCTGGGTTTTGGGGAGCCTGCGGCCGTCGAGATCGTCAGGTGGAGTTCCTCCGCCAATCGCTCGAAAAAAGTGGCGACGATCCCTCTCGCTCACTGGCCATCGCCGCGATCCTCGCCACCGGCGCCTCCGACACCGACCGCACCGAAGCCTTGGCCATCGTCGACCGGCGAATCGCCGAGGATCCTCGAAATCTGCCAGCGCTTCTGCTGAAAGCCCAGCTTCTTGTCTCGGCCCACCCTCCCCAATTCGACCAAGCCGAGCAGATCACGCGGACCGCTTTGTCCGTCGATCCCCAGTCGGTGCCGACGCACAAGGTGCTCGCGGCGATACAAGTCCGCACCGGGCGCGCCAAGCTCGCTGCTGAGACGATCACCGCCGCCATGCTCCTCGCGCCCGATGACCCTGACCTCCTGCTCAGCGCCGGCGAAATCTACGCGCACCTGGGCAACCATGCGCAGGCGATTCGCCCCCTGCACCGGTTGATCGATCTTCACCCGCGAAACCCGCCCGCGCAAGCACTCCTGGTCCAGGCCTATCTCCGGTCCGGGCAACACGACCGCGGCATTGCCGAACTCGAATCTGCCGTCCGACCCCAGGACCGAACCTCCGCGGAAGTCCTTCTGCTGGCCGACCTCTACGACGCCAAGGGCGACTCCCAAACCGCCGACAAACTCTATCAGCAGACCCTTCATGCCGAGGACCAAAGCTCCGAGGCCTTTGTTCGCTACCTGAGGTTCCTCGCGCGGCGACAACGACTCGAAGACCTACAGACGCTCGCGGCGCGTCGGCGGGAGACCAACCCAGGGGATGCCGCATCTATCCTCGCCGCCGCCGAGATCCTCGCCGCAAATTCGCCCGCTGCCGAACAGCGAAAACTCGGGTTCGACTGGGCCGATCAACTCCTCGCCCGCCGCCCCGACCTCGCCTGGGAGATCAACTTCCGCATGGGTCTTTGCCACTACGCCCAGCGGAACCTGGTTGATGCTGAGACCATGCTGCTGAAGGCAACCACCCTCTCGCCGAATTCCCCCCAGCCCGTCAACGCCCTGGCATGGATGTACAGCGAAGATCATGAACAACCCGAACGGGCCTTGAAACTTCTCGACGAGTTCATCGCTCGCGGCGGCGAGCAGTCATCAGAAATGCTGGATACCCATGCCGCGGCGCTCCTCCGACTCGGACGCCTCCAACCGGCGCGTGAAAAACTCACCCAATGTCTTGCCTCCGCGGGGCAAACCTCGACCCTCGCCGGCGCTACCTTCCGAATGGGCCTGCTTGACTTGCGCGCCAACAACACCGCCGATGGTCGAACCTACCTGAGACAGGCGCTTGAGCTTTCCGATCGTCTCGGCGGACTCAATGACAAGGAAATCGCAGAAGCCAAACGTCTCTTGTCCGGCTCCTAAACGTGCTGGTACCGCGACACAGTTGATGCTTCAGGTAACTGAACGGGCATACTGTACCGCGACCGTCAGGGAGCAGCCCAGGTTGCTTTTACGCCGCCCCCGCCGCCGGCACAATCGCCAGATGACCGTAGTTCACCCCGCGAATGCTCAGCAGTCCGTCCGCCGCCTGCCGAACCCGGGCCGACTCCCCCTCGAGCGTCACAACGCAGGCGTCGGAATTCGCATCCAGCGGCACATACCAATTCCCGCGCACCAGCTCCCCGGCCGCGACGCATGCGGCTCGCACCCGGTCTCCGACCTGCCCCGCGCCGCGGTCCGCACAGAAAGTGACGAACCCGACAATCGTCCCGCCGCCCTCGGCCACCCGCCCACCAAGTAGCAAGTCGCGGATAAGGTCTCGGACAGCCTCCGATCGGTTCGTATACCCGCGCCCCGCGATGTGCCGATCGAACGCTGCCAGCAGCTCCACGTCCAGCGAGATGGTGAACCGGTCCACAATCTGCGCCATGCCCGACCCTCCGTTGTACAAACACGAAAACAAGACAGGCGGCGCTGGCACGTGGGCAAGCACCGCCTATCGTTCCTATCGTTGCCTTCGAGAAGGTTCCCGCGCAACCGAATCCAAGTCAACGCGAGGTTGTCAATCTACCGTCGCACCTGGACCGAGAACCCGCCGTGCGACCTTCCCCCACCGTGCGACCTTCCCCCGCCGTGCTGAACATATCCGCCGCCGGAGTGACGCCCTGAATATCCGCTCACGTAATGCCGGGGGTAGCTGTAACTTTGATGCACCGCCGGACGGTAAGTCGAGTAGTGCGTCGGACGGTAGGTCGAGTAGTGCGTCGGACGGTAGTAGTGGTCGTTAACGTAAACCGGGCGCGTCACCACGGTTCGATATACCGGAGCCGGCGTCACGTACCGGACCACCGGGGCCGCGTACACCACCGGCGCCGAATACCCCACTGGCGATGAGTACACCACCGGCGCGGAATAGCTTACCGGCGGTGCGTAGGCCACCGGCTCATAGTAGCTGGCGTACGACGGAGTCGAACATCCTGAAACCGCCACCGATGGCATGTACGATGGACCATAGCTGACGTACCCGCCGAACCCGCCCGATCCACCATATGCCGAGAAATACGTCTGAGCCGACGCCGGGCTTGCCAGCGCCGCCGCCGCAACCAACCCACCCAACACGCCGACCCGATTCACCGTAAACATGGCCAACCTCCTTCGCCGCAACGTCCCTTCGCCCGCCCGGCTATCGTCGAAGCCTGCCCAAGCAGGCCGCACACGCAATTCTGACGATCACCTGGCAACTAGACAACGGCGCTGCCCATTGGTTAGCACCGGCTCCCAGGCTAGCCTAACGTCCGATAACTGCTGCAAACAAGCAACCAGAATGCCTGAACGAATTGGAAAGGCAACTCCTACCCTTCCAGGCAAAGGGGATCTCGAGGCGAACGTCACACATCATCCCATGCAACGACAAGCCTGAAGTTTCGGGAAGGGCAGCCTCCGCTCTTGGTGGCGGTTCTCGCTCCGCCCTACAATGTCGACGTGAGCGACCCCGAATCATTCAGCGGCAAGCTTGTG
Organism: Planctomycetota bacterium; assembly: GCA_038043285.1. GTDB lineage: Bacteria > Planctomycetota > Phycisphaerae > UBA1845 > UBA1845 > JBBTCJ01. Next base: position 73,226 of record JBBTCJ010000002.1, read on the forward strand.
TGGGCGGCTCTCCGCCAGCTAGAGGCCCTTCGGGAGTCCCTCACATATACCCTTGACGGGGAACTTCTCTTTCGAGCGACCAAGGAAGAAGCCGCAGAGCTCCGAGATCCCGAAGAAAACTTCATCGATGGTCGGGCGCTTCTAACGCTGGACAAACGCACCCTTCCCGTTTGGCTTCGCCAGCAAGACCTTCCCGACTACATCACCAAAGACCATCCGAGCATCGCCACGGCGATGGAGGGTTACCGCATCCACTTGCTCGGACCGAGTGCCTACAAAGCCCTTCGCTCGGGGCAACGCTCGGCCCACCAGGAAAGCGAGGATTTCGGTTCCGAAAGAAGCGGTGCAGGATGGATGCGGAGCATCAATTTTTGCATCACCTCCGCTTTCGTTCGCTTGCTCGGTGCATGGGAGCAGTACGAAGTCGACGTGGTCAAGGCCCTCTTCTACTATCGCCCCACTGGACAACCACTCGGATCCGAAGACGAACACATACCGATTCAGGCCGAAGAATCCGTCATACGCGAGCAGCCGGTGCCCGAAGCAGGAAAATCAAAGCGGCTCGTCTACGCAAAACCGCCTCTCTGGACGTGGTTGCGAACTCACGTCGAGAACAACGGAGAGAGACGAACCATAATGTCCCGCGTTTTTCGCGTCGAGCCGACCGAAGACAATGCTCTAAGGGACCAGCTTTATGACAAGCGACACGCTATTGCTCACGGACGGGCCGACGTTGAAATCACCCTTGCGAAATACGTCGAAGCCGATGTTTTCGTTTACCGCTCCATCGCTCACCTTGCCGAGCAGTGTCGCACCATGCACAAGCTCATCGTGTAGCCCTTGACTTGCCCTGCCGTCGCCAACCCCAAACGCCCCGACTCGCACTCCGCTTCCGCACGCCCCAACCGCGCCCTTCTATGAAGCTGGGTCGGTCAATGGGCAAGGGTTTCGATCGGTATAACCTTCTATCCGACGCTTTCGTGTGGGGTTGCGCTGATCGCGGCGACCCTCGGTCCTCGGCTCCCTCAACCAAACTGTTGCAGATGACGTTGCCCGTCCTTACGATCGCGGCCCTGAAAAAAAGGCGACTGGCCAATTGGATAGCCCTTCTCCGAGGCGACCGATCCGGCGTGCCAGACCACAAGGAGTAGACTACCCCCCTTGGGCGGTGCCTCGGCTCGCGGCAAGCCATTGGGCGATCATCCGGCGTTCATCGGGCGTCAGCCGATCCGCAAACGGCGGCATCCGGGCCGGCTCCTTTCCCGAGCTACCATAGCGATCCTCGTGCCCCGGCTCCGCGATCATCAGCTCGATCCACTCCACCGAGCCGTACCCGAACATTTCCGGCGCTCGGAAAGTTCCGCTCCGCTCGCCGCGATAGGAATGGCATTCGTTGCACTGCGTAACGAACACCTCCCGTCCCTTGCGGGAAAGCGCCTCGCGCAGCGAATCATCGAATGCTTGGCCCTTCGCAACGCCGTCCGGCGGCGCAGCGCCGTCGTCACTTCCGCTCGGCGGCGCCGCGAGTCGCCCCGGATGCGCCCCCTCATCCGCAAGGTAGGCCGCGGCCGCGCCCAGGTCCGCTTCCATCTGCCTCGCCGCCGCGTCGTCGGGAAGCCCCTCTCGAAGCTCCCGCAGATATTTCGCCATTCGCGTATGCGCCGGCTTCCCTTGCGGCGTCAGCATGCGGCCAAAATACTTCTCAGCCAGCGGATCGCGCAGGAACCCGCGGATCCACGCCTCGCCCCCGTATCCCGCGAGGTCCGAGGACGCCTGCGGCTCGATCGAAACGAAGCCGCGACCGTCATGCCCGTCGAAGCGATGACACGACGCACAGTGACGGGCGAAAAGCGTCGGACCTTGAAGCCTCCAATCCGATCTCACGAGCGCAATCGGTCCCTCGGGTGCAACGCCCTCCGCGGCCAACTCCATCGCGCGCCGTGCCGACTTCTCCGCCCATTCCCGTGCGCGATGAAATCCCTCCGCGCGTAACACTCGCTCAGCGCTGGCGGGCAGTGTTCCACCTGCGGACCCGACCGCCCGTGCCTCCGCAACCTCAGCGACTGTCGGGCGACGATCCTCGAAATACGCAGCAACACTCAGCGTGATTATGGACGTGAGCAACAACCCGACGAATCCGCGATTCGCCGCGGAGGCCGCTTTCGCGGGCAGCGCCCGTTCGACCCACGGCAACAAAAAGAGCAACAGTGTGATCCCGCCGGGTACGACCACCGCAGCCACGGCTTCGGCCGTCGGACCGTGAAAGTACTTCAACCACTGGTACAGAAACACGGTGTGCCATTCGGGGCGCGCCGGATAATCCGCCGACATCGGGTCCGCCGGACCGTCCAACAGTGTCCATCCACGCGTCCCGCAGAGGTACCCAACAACGCCCGCAATCGCCGCGACGGCGAGCAACGAATATCCGGCGCGGATCAGCCTGTCCCGCTCGACGATCGAATCCCCTCCGGCGTCGGCACTTTCCTGGTCCAGCCCGGCGTTCGGCCGCGGCGCTCGACCGGCGCAACGCCAAAGCAACGCCGCCAGCATCGCGGGAAGCACCACGACGTGAACCGCGTGGAACCGGGCCAGCGCAAGGTTCCCCAGTTCCGTCCCCCCGAGCATCATCCGCCGCAGACTTTCGCCAACCAATGGTGTCCGCGCGAGGATGTTCCCACGAACGTGCGTCCCCCAATACCCATGCTGGTCCCAGGGCAGAAGATGCCCGGTCAGCGATAAAGCCAACGCCGCGAAGCCCGCCCCAAGCACGCACAACCAGACGTTTCGATTCGCCGACAGACCGCCGCGTCGCCAGGCCAATTCCAATCCGTACAGCACCAGCGTCATAAGGAGAGCGTCGGAACTGAAGTGGTGCAGCCCGCGGATGAACCACCCGCCCGCGATCGAAGTCTGCACGTGGAATACGCTACCCCACGCGGTCGCCGTCGAGGGGCTGTAGACGCACATCAACAGCAGTCCCGTCGCCACCTGCACCAGGAACAACGTGCCGGCCAAGGCGCGCAAAGCGGCGCCGGCTCTCGTCGTTCGCGGCCAAGGCGCGGCAAGCGTTTCGTCAGGGCGAGTCATCGCGCTCACGTGATGCGACGGCGCTCCTCGACGCCGGTGCGGAACTCCTCGTACTGAACCTCGACCCATCGTTTCCCGTCGGCGTCGGGTTCGGTGATTCGCACGGCAAGTTCATCCATGGATCGCGGCGACGGCCCCGATCGCGTCGAACCGTCCAACCCGAACTCGCTCGCATGGCACGGGCAGAAAAACGCCTTCCGATCGACCGCGTAGTCGATGCCGCACCCAAGATGTGGGCAGATGCTCTGCCAGCATCGAACCGCCGACGCCGCGCCTGGCGATTCCTCGCGCAGCAGCCAGACCGTTCCCACCGGACCCGGCGGGTAACGGACGTACGCATCCGTCAGCGGCGCACGTATCGAGATCATCGTCGGCCTTCCGACCGTCAACGCATCCAATGGAACCGTCCGCGTGAACTCACGCGGAGCCTCACGCTGTCGCAGCGAATCCGTCAGAAAACGCAGACCAGGTATGGCCACGATCCCGGCAATGATCGCCTGGGTCAGACACACGATTGCTCGAAAGAAATCTCTACGAAACACCGGCCCAATCCCTTTCCATTCACGCAGAATCTTCCCACAGCCTACTCCCGCCTAGACGATCCTCCAAGGATGGTTTCATGTTTCTGCGTTCGCGGGACCACGACTTCTGCAATCGGCAATCGACAATCCCCGGCCCCTTGTGCGACCGATCCGCCTCCGGTATCAGTGTCGCCGCCAAACGCCGTCTGCACCCTGGAGATCCGCGATCATGAAGTACGTCGCCGCCCTGCTCATCGCCCTGACCCTCAACGCCGCCGCCAACCTGTTGATGAAAATCGGCATGAAGGCCGTGGCCGCCTCCGGCGGACTGCTCCGCGAGGGCCTCACGGGGGCGCTCCGCAACGTCGCGGGCAGCGCCACGCTCTTCGTCGGACTCCTGTTCTTCGCCCTCAATGCCGCGTTTTACATGTATGCGTTGCAAAGTCAGACCCTCAAAATCAGCATCGCCTATCCCATCATGGTCGGCGGCGGCTACGCTTTGATCGCTGTAGCCGCTCGATTCCACCCCGCGCTGACCGAACGATTGAGCGTAGGACAGATGCTCGGCGTCGCGCTCGTGTTCGTGGGGATCATCCTGATCGCCACGCAAACCGCGCCCGCCGAAGCCGGAGTCGCCGCTCTTGAGTGAACCCCATCGCACAACGGACGCTTGGTCGGCGATGGTGCGCGGGATCGCCCATCGCCCCGTTGACGGCGCGACGATGATCGAGGCCCAACGCTGCGACGTCGCGCCCAATCGCGGGTTGATCGTCGAGAACCGCAAGCCGGGAAAGCGCGAGGTGACGCTGCTGTCGCTGGAAGCATGGAACGACGTCGGCCGCGAGCTTGGTGCAACCCTCCCGTGGTTCTTCCGCCGCGCGAACTTCCTGCTCAGCGGTCTGGACCTTGGCGAGACCCTCGGGAGAGTCTTGCGAATCGGCTCGGTCCGCGTGTTTGTCCACGGCGAAACCAAGCCTTGTGGAATCATGGATCAACAACACGCCGGCCTGCGATCGGCGCTGGCGCTCCAGCTCCGCGGCGGCGTCTACGGACAAGTGCTCGCCGGAGGCACGGTCCACGTCGGCGACCCGGTCAGCATCGAATGATGCCTCCCTCGCCGCGCGCGCCGCCACACAAGAACAGATTTTGCTCTAGAGAAACACGCAGAACGGCTACGTCGCCGCCGGCTGGGGCGCCGAGCGGGCACGGGCGGCCTGCAACTCCGCCCGGATGAACTGGTAGATCGCCCGCGTCGCCGTCGAGCGATTGAGGGTGTAGAAGTGGATTCCCGCCGCCCCCTGCTCGAGCAGTTCCAAACACTGCTGTGTCGCGTGGTACATGCCCACATGCCGCACCGATTCCGCGTCGTCCTCCACCGATTCGATCCGCCGCATCAAGTCCTTCGGAATCGACGCCCCGCACATCTGCGTGAAGCGCTTGATCTGACGAACGCTGAGGACGGGCATGATCCCTGCGACAATGGGCACGCGAACGCCGGACCGGGCGGCGCGATCGCGAAAGGCGAAAAAATCGGCGTTGTCGAAGAATAGCTGCGTAATCAGGAAATCGACGCCCGCCTCAACCTTTCGCTTGAGGTTCTCCAAATCCACCTGGCGGTTCGGCGACTCGGGATGTCCTTCGGGGTAACAGGCCGCGGCGATGCAAAGATCGCGATGCCGCTGCCGGACATACTCCACCAGTTCGTTGGCGAAGCGAAATCCCCCCGCCGTCGGCTCGAACTTCGCCTGCCCTTCCGGCGGATCGCCGCGCAGCGCCAGGACGTTCTCGATGCCCTTCCCCTTCAACTCATCGAGCGTGCGGGTGACCTCTTCCCGGTCCGCCCCCACGCAGGTCAGATGGGCCATCGGCTCGATGCCCACGTCGCTCTTGATCCGCGTGACCAGATCAATGGTCTTGCGGCGCGTCGCTCCCCCCGCCCCGTAGGTCACCGAAACGTAGGTTGGCGAAAGCGGCTTCAGCGACTCGATCGTCTTATACAAATCCCAAAACCCGATGTCGTCCTTCGGAGGAAAAAACTCGAACGACAACGTCGGCTGACCCGCCGCAAGCTGGTCGCGAATGTGCATGGCTGAGGATAAAAGGAAATTGGGCGCGGAAGGATTCGAACCTTCGTAGGCTTACGCCAACGGGTTTACAGCCCGTCCCCTTTGGCCGCTCGGGCACACGCCCGGCGCACGTCGACCGGATCGCGGCCCGCGATACCGGATCATCGTGCAACCAGGCTGCCTTCTACAGCAGAAAACGATCGCTGACAAGCCGCCGGCGACGAAAACCCAACCGCGGGAGCTTTCGACCGCGCCGCATCGAGTCGGCGATCGCCCCGCGCGAGGTCATCCCGTCTGGATCAGAAAATCCAGAAGTCCAAACGTTACCGCGAGGATGAAGGCTGTCACGATCACGAAGAGATTGGGCATGTGCTGGTTCTCCCAGGCTGCGGAACGGGTCGCGTTGAGGCGACGTCGCGCCTACGCCGATCGAATCAATCCCAACAGCGTCAACAAGTACAACCCGCCGAACAGATACATCGCGCTAACAATCAGACCGGACATCCACAACGCTCCGTCCAGCGCACCGCGCCGACCGATCCCCACCCGGGTACGCCCCGCCGGCGTCAACGAACCGGCACGGTTTCCTCAGCTCATCGGCAAACCGGCACACCGGACATCAGTCCGCCGGGCTGCCCGCCGGACCATAAAGCCGAAACAGCATCACGTACACTACAACGCCCGTCACCGACACGTAGAGCCAGATCGGCAGCGTCCACCGTGCCACGCGGCGATGTCGTTGCAGTCGCCCTTTCACCCCCAAGTACAGCGTGCACGAGGCGAGAACGGGGACCGTGGCGGCCAGGGCAACGTGAGTAAGGAGGATAAAAAAATAAACTGGGCGGACCCAGCCCGTGCCCCCGAACTTTTTTTCCTGACCCGCGAAACGATACGTCAGATACGAAGACAGGAACAAGACCGAAACGCAGAACGCAGCGATCATGCAGCGTCGATGGGCGGCCACGTTGCGTTGGCGGATGAACGCGTAGCCGCCGATCAGCAACGCAAAGCTGACCAGGTTCAGCGCGGCGTTAAGGGGCGGCAGATAGGTCAGGTCGATCATCGCCCACCGGTTCCCGGGACAGGGCGCGAACGTCGCGCAGGACCAACTCATACGCATCGGCGCCCAGACCGTCATGCGCCGCGCGGATGCGCCCGGACCGATCCACGATCACCAGATAGGTGCTATGAAGCAGCGGGTCATCGCCCTTTGCCGGCACGACGCTTTGCAGGAACCCCTCGCGAACGAGCGCGTGCAGGCGTTTTTCCTCCGCGTCCGTCAGGAACCACCAGCGATCAGCCTCGGCGTTGAACCGTTTCGCATAATGCACCAGCGCCGGAGGCGTGTCGTTCTCCGGGTCCAGACAAACCGAGACCAACTTGACCCCGGTCTCTCCCTTGAGCGCATATTGCACCCCGCGCATAAGCTCACTCAGCTTCGGACAGGGGCCTGCGCAGCGCGTGAAAATGAAATCCGCGACCCAAACCGATCCCAGTAGATCGGCGCGGGACACGCTCCGGCCGCTTCGCTCGGTCAACGTGAAGTCCGGCACGGCAGAGATGACCGGAAGCTTCGCCGGCGCTGGGCCGAGCGATACCGTCGTCGTTCGCCGTACCGCCGAGAACGCCGCGAACCCCGCGATCACCACCAGAACCGCCCCAAGAATCACAACCGTTCGCAGTCCACGACCGCCCGATCCGACGACGACTTGATCCTTGGCGCTCGACGCGTTTTGCACGCCGGGACTTATCGAAGTTCCCACCGTCATGACCTCCCCTACTTGTTCCCCGAAACCAGGTACGTCGCAATCAGCAGCGTTGCCGCCGCAAACAGAATCGTTATCCCCACCGAAACGGAAGTCGACGGCAACCCCGAGCCGTCCGCCCCGATTCCGGCATACATCGCGTGCCGAAGGGCAGCGACGCCGTAGGTCAACGGATTGGCGGCCATCACCCACCCCACCCACCGCGACGCCCCCGATGCCGGAAAAAACGCCCCCGACAACAACCACATCGGCAGCAGGAATAGATTCATCAC
>JBBTCJ010000003.1:0-21693 GCA_038043285.1 Planctomycetota bacterium
AGCAGCTTGGCGAGTGCGGCCCGGCAGCGTTGTCAGCCGGAAAGAACTATGGTGGGGCGATCGTGTTCCTCCTTGGTGAAGCCAAATCCGCCGAGGATCTCGGCGAGCCTGGCCTCGAAGGTGTGCCCGCCGGCAGCGATGAACTGGGCGTTCACCCGATCGTAGGAGGCTAGCAACTCCGGCAGCGAGGGCTCGTCGTGGTCGGCCGCGATGCGATCGGAAAGGTCGTGCAGCTTTTTCTCCAGCACCAGCAAATCGGCAAAGACGCTGCCGACTTCCTCGTGCAGGGTGCGTCCGCTCCGCACGTCGTGGTCCTGCTTAAGGTGTCCGACGTCGACGCTTCTGGCCCAGGTGACCGTGCCGAGGTCGGGTTCGAGTTCCTTGGCCATCAGGCGAAAGAGCGTGGTCTTGCCCGCGCCGTTGACCCCGACGAGTCCGACGGTTTCACCGGCGTGGACCTCGGCCGTCGCGTCGCGCAGCACGATCTGCGCTCCGAATTGCTTGGTCACGCCCTGGACGTTGATCGCCGCCATGCACCCATCGTAGCGGATGAGACGGGTTCGGAGCCAATCCGGGAAAGGAACGAGCGGCGGAAGATCCGAACCGGGGATCGTTCCGGCAGCGAGCCACGCCGCGACGAGCGGGCACGTTAGGAAGCGATGTCACCTACCGGACGGGACTCCGGCGCGGATCCGTTCTCTTTCAACCGTTGCATCTGCGCGACGTAACCTCGAAGTTCGCGCATGCTCTTGAAGTCCCCGCACGACAGCCGGGCCAACGTTCGACGGGCGGGAGTGCGGATGACCAGTGCTCCGGTAACCCAGCTTTGGCTGATCTCGCCGATCTCTTCCCAACGCATCCGCTTGGGCGTACGTTGATCGATGAAGACGCCGTCGCGCGTTAGGTACATGCGGCGCGGATGGACGTTGCGGGTGAAATATCCGCGGAGGATCGGCAGCAGTCCCACTGTTGCCATGTAAACAAGCCACCAGTCTTTGTGATGGAACCCGCGACCGGCGCGCAATCTCCAGAGTGCCAAGACCCCGATTGCGCCGAAGGTCAACACCCACCAGAATGCCCTGCCCCGAGCGCCCAGGGGCACAGCGACCATGTCCGGCACGAGATCAAATCCACACTCGGGGCAACAATGCCCCTCGGATAGGCCGGTGAGATCGTAGTCACACCGAAGGCAGATGGGACGTTCGCCGATCACCGACGTTCCTTCATGCTCGCGGGGCCCCTTCCGATTCCAGAGAGGCCCGCGCCGGTGCGTCGCAAATCGGCGCGTGATTTCGCTCTCGGGCCGTCGCCGTGATTTGCTCAGCCGCGCGGCGGACGGTTCTCAACCCTCCGAATCGGTCATGTCGGCACACGTAAAGGTCGCTCCCCCCGTTTCCGAGAATACGAAACTTTCCGGTCCAACGACTGCACGTCGCGCCTGAAACCATCTCCCACGGCAGCGACAGTAGCTCTACGTCCCCACGCACAAATCGAAGTCGATGTCGCCCCAGCGCAAGGGCTTGTGGAACTCCGTGCTTTCGTGGAAGCAGGAAGTGGAGAATCAGCGGGACGACGCCGAACGCAACAAGGGGCCAAGCGTACCGTACCGTAGGGGAAAGGGAGAACATCTCTTCCGCAGGGATGAGCATCATTTGAAGTACCACCGCGACCTGCAACGGAAGGGCCCGCCGCTGCCGCGAAACGCATTCGTGCAACCCGACGATGGTTTCCGGCAAATCGAGGTCTTGCGCAACCGACGTGGCCCCCGCCGTCAGTGCTCGGTCATGGTGATCGGTAGGTGCATGGGGCGGCAGGGCGGCTGGCGATGCGACCACCCGTCCGGTTGTTGAGCGATCCACCGTCTGCGCATTGGCGTACGCAAGGAACCTCTCCACTTCTTCCGGGGACCGAAATACGCCGGACGCGGGCATGAAAGTGAACTCTCTGGCAAGGTGTATCTCGACCCGTAACAGCGAGGAGGGGCGCGTTACGCCCACGACATTGCTCCAGTTTGTGCGCTGCAACCCCCTGTGGGCTTCCAAGTTGGCCACGATGCCTTCGGGGATGATGGCCGCGAACCGCGGACGCTTTTGCGTTCGGTGCCCGCGCCAACCACGCACACCGGCGAATGCGCCGACGCCCGCGAGAAGGAAAGCCACCCAGCCGATCCCCCTAAGCATCGTGATTAAAAAAAGGCAAAGAAAGTAGATCATGATGACGACCAGAACGCTTGTTTGCGGTGCGACGTCCTCCCACCCCAGCGGATCAATGAACATCTCGCTGTCCGCGTCGTACTTCAGCCCGCATTCGGGACAACTGTGGTCCGCCGGCAATCCCTGAAGGGAATAGCCGCATAGGGGACATTCGGCGAGAGGCATAGACGGATTGTCGATTGTGGATGGAGGATTGTCGAATGGCGCGGCGACGGGGCAATTCGCACGCCCCTCTTGGGCGTCGCCTCCCGGTCGCGGTACGGAATGGCATCCGCTGTTTTACATTCGCAATTCGACATTCCACATGGCGGTCATCACACGTCGAGGTTTTTTACGTTGGCCGCGTTTTCCTCGATGAAGCGGCGGCGGTCCTCGACGTTGTCGCCCATGAGCAGGCGGAAGATGCGATCGGCTTCCCGGGCGTCGAGGTCGGCCTGGTCGAGGTCCTCCATGTCCTCGGAAATCACCACGCGGAGCAGCGTCCGCTTTTCCTTGTCCATGGTGGTTTCCCAAAGCTCGTCGGCGTTCATCTCGCCCAGACCCTTGAAGCGTTTGATTTGCAGGCCCCTGCGTCCCAGGTCACGGACGGCGGAGGCGACTTCGGAAAGGTTGTCCACGTCGACGAGTTCGCCGCTTTCCTGCTTCAGGACGAACTTGGCCGGCGGAAGCTCGCCGGTGACCAGTTCCTCGCGCTTGAGGAACAAATCGTCGGCGGTGAGTCCCGGCTTTTCGATGCGCGCCAGCAGTTCCTCGATGACCGCGCATTCGGGCAGTTGACTGCGGACGATGCGGCAGGCGGGGGCGGCAGGCTCGGCGGCGCCGTCGCCATCGCCGTTGCCGTCCTCGGCGGCCGCCAATAGAACGTGCCGAGCCTCCATCACCTCGACGCCTCGACCGCCGGCGCTCTCGGTTTCGCGGAGCCTTTGCAGTTCCGATTCGTCGGCCAGGAAGCGGCGCTCCGGCGTGGATTCGTCGGGTCGATGAATCTGCACCAGCAGCTTGGGCAGCCGGCCGCCGGCGCTTCGATGCTTGCGGACGACCTCGGCGAAGGAGATGCCGCGGCGCGCCAGTACCCGCGCCTGGGCTTCCATCGCGTCCAGATTCGAGAGCAACGCCCGCAGCATTTCGCCCTGGACGACGCGTTCCGGTTTGCCCGATTCGCGGACCAGCAGCGACGCACCCGCAAGACCCAGCTCGGAGAGCTTCCGATTGAGCACCCGGTCGTCGAGAACGTATTCGAGCGTCTTGCCCTTCTTGACCTGGTACAGCGGCGGCTGGGCGACGTACACCCGGCCGGTCTCCATCAACGGACGCATGTGGCGGAAGAGGAAGGTCAGCAGCAACGTGCGGATGTGCGAGCCGTCCACGTCGGCGTCGGTCATGATGATGATCTTGCCGTAACGGCACTTGGCCGGATCGAACTCGTCGTCGCCGATGCCGCAGCCGATGGCGGAGATCATCTTGGTGATCTCCTCGTGGGCGAGCATCTTGTCCACGCGGGCTTTTTCGACGTTGAGGATCTTACCCTTCAGAGGCAGGATGGCCTGGGTGAACGAGTTTCGCCCCTGCTTGGCGATGCCGCCGGCCGAGTCGCCCTCCACGAAATACAATTCGGTTTCTTCCAGCTCCCGGCTCCGGCAGTCCCACAACTTGCCGGGAAGTCCGCCGCCGCTGAGGGCGCTTTTGCGCGACAGTTCGCGCGCCCGCCGGGCGGCCTCGCGGGCCTGGGCCGCCTGCACGCCCTTCTGCACCACGCGACGTGCTTCGGTGGGGTGCTCCTCGAAGTAATTGCTGAGTTGTTCGTTAAGCAATTGCTGGAGGAACGTATCCACCTCGGGGTTCAACAGTTTGACTTTGGTCTGGGCCTCGAACTTCGGGTCGCGGAGTTTGACCGAGACGATCGCAATCATTCCCTCGCGCCAGTCGTCGCCGGTGACCGCGGTATTGCCTTTGATGAGGTTGTTCTTCTTGGCGTAGTTGCCGGCCACGCGCGAGACCGAGGTCTTCAGCGCCGACAGGTGCGTTCCGCCGTGGACGTTGTGGATGTTGTTGGCGAAGCAGAGGATGTTTTCGGTGTAGGCGTCGGTGAACAGCAGCGCCACCTCGGCGGCCATCCCTGACTCCTCCTCGGCGCCGCGGACGAGGATGGGGTCTTTGTGGAGCGACTCGGCCCCGCCGGCGAGGTGCGTGCAGAAGTCCTTGATGCCGTCCTCGAAGCGGAAGTCGCACTCGCGTCCGCCGATCTCGTCCACCAGCCGGATGTGCAGGCCGCTGTTGAGGTAGGCCAGTTCGCGCAGGCGGGTTTGCAGGACGTCGTACTTGAAGTCGGCGTCCTGGAAGACACGTTGGTCGGGGCGGAACTTCACACTGGTGCTGCATTTGGCGGCCGCCGACGGCTCGGAGTGAAGCTCTTGCGTGATCGCCCCGCGGACGAAGGACATGGTGTGCCGCTTCCCCTCGCGGTGCACCTCGACCTGGAGCCATTCGCTCAGGGCGTTGACGATGCTGATGCCCAGACCGTGCAGACCGCCGGAGACCTTGTAGCTGCTGCGGCTGAACTTCCCGCCGGAATTGAGCACGGTCATCACCACTTCGAGGGCCGGGCGACCGTTGAGCTTGGGGTTTTCATGGGCGATCGGTCCGACGGGGATGCCTCGGCCGTCGTCGACGACGGTGCAGCTTCCATCGGCGTTGAGGCGGACGAGGATCGAATTGCAATAGCCCGCGAGGGCTTCGTCCACGGCGTTGTCGATCACCTCGTAGGCGAGATGGTGCAGACCGGCCGAGCCTACGCCGCCGATGTACATGCTGGGGTTCTTCTGCACCGCCTCGAGTCCTTCGAGGACGGTGATGCTCGATTCGTCGTAACGCTGCTCGGCGGTCATCGTGTCGGTCATAGGCACTACCTTACTTGCGCGAAGCGCTCGTGGTCCGTTGCACTTCTGTTGATGGCAGCCAAGAACCCGAAGATTCAGGTGTGTCGGACCACTAACCCTCGAGCGCCGTTCCGCCGTCGCCCGCCGCGAAGATGATTCTCCGCACACGGCGACCGGTTCGGCTGACGCGCAGAGCGTCCATCAAACGCCCTGACCAGCGCGAACTCATCCAACTCACCAGCGCCGGCTCTTTCACCGTCACCCTCAGGACGCCTTGATCAAACCCCGCCAGGGAGCAGCAGTCACGGAACTCCGCATCGACGATCGGTGCAACGGCTTCCGCGATTTCCTCGAGTGGCCCCAGGGACCGCGCCCACAACTCGTCGACAACCTGGCGGACTACGGCGCCGGCCGTCTTCGTCCGATCCCGACGAGTGCGGTTCTTTTGAATCCACTCGAACCGCTGATCTTGCTCCACGGTCTTCCTCACGCGGACGTCAGGCTCACCGGCATGACCACATGAAGGAACTCTTCGCTCATCTTGAGCACGCCGGGACGGTTGGGATCCTTGAAGGCAAACGCCACTTCCTCCGTGTGCACGACGCGAAGGGCATCAGTCAGGAACACCGGGTTGAAGCCGATGTCGATCGACTCTCCGCGATAGTCGACCGGGATCGCGATCGTGGCTTCTCCCTGCTCCGGCGCCCGGCTCGATAAGGTCAGCGTACCGTCGGTGAACGCCAACCGCACGCCCTTGGACTCTTCGTTGGTGAGCAGCGCCGCCCGCCGCAGCGCTCCCAGAAAATCCTGCGTGCTCAATTGCACCACGCGATCGCAATCGCGCGGGATTACGTCCTGGTACTTCGGGAAGTGTCCCTCGATCAAGGTGGTGCTCAGCGTCGAGCGCCCCATCTTTAGCAGGAGCTGGTTGCCGCTCATTCGTACAGCCACCCGGCCGTCCCCGTCCGCCGGCAGCCGGGCGAACAGGCTCAGCGCCTTAGGCGGGACGATCGCATGTTGTGCCTTCTTGGTCTTGGAATCGGCGGTCTTAATTTTTCCAACGGAGAGCCGACGTCCGTCGGTGGCCGCCAAGGTCAGCGTGTCGTGCGCCAATTCCCAGAGCACGCCGTTGATCGCGTAGCGCGTGCTTTCTCGAGCGGCGGCGAACACCGTCCACTCAATCAGCCGCCCCAGCGACTCTTGCTCCACGACGAAGTCCGCATCTCCTTCGAGGACCGCCACCGGCGGGAACTCAGTGGCGGCCTGGGTGATGATACGGAAGTGACTCCCCACTCCCCGAATGTTCAGAGCACTCTCGTCCGTCTCGGCGATCAGGATTTCGTCTGGACACTCTCGAACGATCCGTGCCAGCGTGTCCGCGATCACCAGGGTCTCGCCGGGTTTCTCCACCTCCACTTGCGTGACGGCGCTGCGAATCCCCAGCTCAAGATCGGTGGCCGACAGGAGCATGACGTCTCCCTTCGCGTCCAACCGAACGCACCGAAGCACTTCCTTTGGAGACCGAAGCGACGCCACGCTGCAGATCGCCGTCAACGTTTCCGCCATTTCTTCCCGATTGAACCGAAGCTTCACGCGAGCACCCTTCCTCTTTCAGTTTCCTTCTAATCCGGCGAAACCACGGTTGTATTTGTAATAGAGCGCATCAAGTCAATAACCATAACAAGTCCTGTTGCATGTGTCTGTGCAGCCGGCCGCGACCATCCATGTACCGCGTTTACAGAAGGATAGGCGCGGGCGCGGGCGATGAATCGACCAACGAACCCTGTGACCATCCTTGTGACAACGGCGGTCGAACTCACAGCAGCGTATCGCAAGCCCGTCGCCGTGTGAGCGAAGCCACGCCTTTTCACAGCGGAGCGAACGGAATTTGCCAGGCTAACAGGCTGCATTGTTGGCCTCCGTGGTCAGCTCGTCAAGAAGGTGACGGAGGTCGGGATCCTGGGCCGCTCGGACGGAAATGGACTGGGCGGCCAGCACCGCCTCTTCATAGCGCAGGTTGCCGCAGGCAAGTCCGATCTGGGCCAGGGGAAGCCCCGTCAAACTTCGGGAGAGGTAGACGGATATCTCCCGGGCGAACCGGGCCGGGCGGCTTCGCTGGCGACCGAGGATGACCGACGCAGGTAGCTCGAAGCGGCGAGCAACTACGTTAATGATCGCGGGCAGCGGAACCCTTATGGGGTTCGATCCGGCGGCTCGCAGGACCACCTCGCGGCTGACCGGACTGCCCGTCTCGGCACTGAGGCGGGCGATGACCGCCCAACGCTCCTTCAAAACCGCGAATGAGCCCTCGAAGGATTCCGCAATGAGCCGGGCGATCGGCTCGGGGAGTTCAACCGCTTCGTTCTTCGCCCAAGTTGCCAAGGCGGCAAGACGCGTTTCGAGGCACGGAGGCTCCAGCGGGACCACCAGTCCCGCGGAAAACCGCGTCGTAAGCCGAGGTTGGATTCCGAGAAGCTCCATCGGGGCGCGCCGGGCAGAAAGGACGAGCCGTCCCTCAGCGCCGGCGAGAGCCTCAAAGAGTTCAAACAACGCCGATTGGCTTCGTTCGCGGCCCTCCAGGCGGTCGACGTCGTCGAGAACGACAACGTTCGCTTGGGACCAGGCGCGAAGAACCACGTCCAACCGATCATCCTCTATGGCGGACACGATTGTTTGAACGAACGCGTCACCCTGGGAAAGCATCACTTGATTTCGATCGAGGCGACCTCGCACCGCCTGAGCGATCGCCTGGAGAAGGTGGGTCTTGCCGGAGCCGGCGGCACCATAAATAAAGAGCGGGCCGGCAATGTTTGGGCTGTCCTCCGTGATTGCCCGCGCGGCCGCCGCGGCGAGGTCGTTGCATCGGCCGACCACAAAGGTCGAGAAGGTCAGCGCAGGGTTCGGATGTCGAGCGTTGAGAGGGGCTTCGGCGAACGGCGAGGTCGTGGCCGCGTCCGGCGCGAGGTCGATGGCCAGAGTCACCAGTCGGCCTGTAACCTCTTGTGCGGCCATGGATAACGAAACGCGGCACCACGCGTCGAGGTAATCGCGTTGGGCCGCGTTTCGGGCCTCAATGGAGAGGATTCCGCCGGCGATCTCTCGCATCCGAAGCTCGGCAAACCAGCTGCGCATGAGTTCCGGGCGGGCTTCATGGAACCGGGCGAGAACGTCGCTCCAGATGTTGGTCGTGATTTTGGTCATTTCCTTTTGACCACCTGTTCGGCGGTGTTAACCGCGCGGCGAACCGGCGCTCGCGCCAGCGAGTTGTAAGTTATTATATATAAATAAGTTACATTCAATGGCCGCAACGAAGTCGCCGGGCGGAAGGATACCCGAACTGGGGGACGTACGCCAGAGGTCGGGGGGGAATCGCGCAGCCATCAAGCCAGCGTCTTGTCAGGCGACAGACGGAGGCAGGAAGCGGCATGAGCCGATTCCTCCAACGGCCTTGAGCACTACGGCGGGGGAAGCATTTCGGTGCCGACGTCGTGGGTGGCCGTATGAACGTATCCTTGCCCGAAGCGCTTGGCTTGCTCGCGGGCGGAAAGGGCGTCGGCTGAGTCGTCGGTCGTATACACGAGGCTCGAATCGCCGATCTTGATGACGTCGCAGTCGCGCAGCGCGACGCGTTTGTCGATTTTGTTGCCGTTGACCACGACGCCGTTCTTGCTGTTGAAGTCAATGGCGTAATGGCGGCTTTCGGCCTCGGCCAACTCGATTTGGAGGTGGTGGCGGGAGAGCTGCGGATCCACGATCTGGACGGTACAGCTTGCGTCGCGTCCGACCATGACCAGTCGATGCCGCTCCAGACGGAAACTCTGGCCCGTGTTGGGCCCTTCGGTAAAGATCAACATGGCCACGGCGTGTCTCCTCAGCGTCCGGCTCGGCGTCCAGTGTACCGACGACCTGGGGCGACTTCAAGGAGCCAATGAACCCGCTAACGGTTTGCCGGCGGATTCTGGTCGCCGCCGAACCGCAAGAAACGCTCGATTCGTTGGAGGGTTCGCGGGCCGATGTCGCGGACGGCCTCGAGGTCTTCCGCCTGCGTGAAAGCCTGCCGCGCGGGTTTGGCTGCCGGGTCGCGAAAAGCCACGATTCGACGGGCGGCGGCGGGGCCCAAGTCAGGAATGGCGGAAAGTTCCCACCACGAGGCGACGTTGGGGTTGACGCGGTCGATGGGCATGATCGACTCCGCCCCGCCCCGCAAGCGGTTCATTCCGGCGTTTATCGCCGCGCCGCTGACGCAGAGAAGGCAGGTCGCCAGGATCGCCCGGCGGGCGGCGCGGGCTTGCTCGTTCATGTGCTTCTCGGTCTATTTGAGCTTCGAGGGAGCCAGGAAGTCGTTGCGCATCGAAAGCAAATCCCGATAAGCTGCCTTGGGCACGAGGTCGCTTCGCAGCAGGCCGCCGCTGGGGATGGGACCGTCCGCGCGGTCGCAGAACTGGCGCCAAGCGACGGTCTCGACGAAGCCCTTGCTGAAGGCGGTCTCGGCGAAGCGTTGAAGCCACTCGGATTGACCCTGTTCGCTCCACGGTCCGTGCCAGGAACCTCCGTCGAACGGCGGGTTTTCCTGGTTGTCCGCCGGAGAGGGCCGGGGAAGCGGCTCGGAGGGAACCAGGGCGGCGGTCACGTGCACCGGCTTGCCCAGCTTCGAGAATTGATCCAGGACGGAAGATATCTGAAACATGTCCCGCGCGCAGTGTCCGTCGCCCCCCGGACCGAACTCGAAGCGTAGTCCGAACGCGTCGAACCCGATGCCGCTTTGAACGGCCATGTCCGCGTAAAGCAGCGGCGGAATGGTGCGCTGGTTCCGTGCGTAATACTCGCCCCAGGGGGTCACGATCTCGACGATCGTGGCGGCGCGGGGGGAGGCTTGCTTGGTGATGGCCGCGGACATGCGCGTCAGTTCCATCAACTGTTCGAAGCTGAACGCAAAACAATTGGTTGCATGAAGCCCGCTGGCGACGGTCCAGGCCTGCACGTATTGGCCGTAGCGGTTGACGACGCGGCGGACGTGCTCGAAGGCGAGGTCGCGGATGGTGTCGAAATCGTGCTCCCAGATGTACAGCCAGTCGGGGACGTGGCTCTCCTGAAACGAGAGCAGCCCGCAACCGCGTATGGGAATCTGCTGTTTGGACAACGCCTCCACCCAGGCGTCCAACGGTTTCCAGTTGAAGGCCTGCTCGGTGGGTTCGATGTCGCGCCAGGTCATGGGAATTGAAACGAAGTCAAAGGCCGCGGCGATCCGCTTCTTGGCGGCTTCGGTCGGCGGATCCAGGGGGATGGAGCAACCGAAGAGTTTCCTGGCGAGGTTGCCGGCCTGAGCGCGCCGGGCGATCATTCCCTGGGCATAGAAGCGGCTGATTTCTTCGCTGGCGTGGATCGCCAAAGCCAGCGCCTTCTCGCCGAGAGCGGCCGCCTTCGCGGGATGGTCCTCGTTGATCGCCAGGATGAGGTTTTCGCGGGCTTCGCCGATTCGGGCGGCGATCTCCTCGGTTCCCTCGTAATCCAGCAGACCCCACTCCTCGAGTTTGTGGTTGATGCGCAGGAGTCGCCCGCGGGCGAGTTCGACCTGAAGGATGTAGGGCGGGTCGCGCTCCAGGACGCGGATGGTTTCGAGGAGGAAGGATCCGATGCCCTCGACCGGCCAGAGGAGCGCAATCCCTGCCGGTCCGGCTGCCCGCTTCTTGCAGGTGATGACGCCGTTGTGGAAGGAAATTTCGGCGCGCAGCGGAACGTCGTCGGTTCCCACGACGTAGGCGCCGCCCAAGTTCACCGAGGAGGCGAGCTTGTTGTGGTGATACACCGCGAAAGACAGCATGGCGCTAGCGATCCTGACACCCTTACCCCGCCCGGGAAGCGGCGTCGGGGTGCACGTCGCGACGGTCAACTCATGGCTTCCCGTCGAGGCGCGAACGCACGACCACTGGGGCGTCGCGGGCATTATGGCGGGCGGCGGGAACGGCGTCGAGTGCGTGCCGGAGTCGGGACGTCAGGCGTGCGAGACCCCGGCCCGCGGCGTTGCCGACCGCGGTTGTTGTGGTACAAGGGCGCACCAAGGCGGACGCGACGGTCCGCGGAGTCCGCGAGCATCCCCTCCGATGGCTCAGGTCGCGCTGGAACACGTCACACAGATCTATCGTCATCGTCGGCGCCAGGTCCAAGCCCTCAACGACCTGTCACTGACGGTCGGGGACGGCGAATTGATGGTCGTCGTGGGGTCATCGGGTTGCGGGAAGACGACGGCACTTCGCCTTGTCGCCGGATTGGAGGAACCAACGTCGGGTACCATCCACATCGACCGGCGG
Organism: Planctomycetota bacterium; assembly: GCA_038043285.1. Classification (GTDB taxonomy): domain Bacteria; phylum Planctomycetota; class Phycisphaerae; order UBA1845; family UBA1845; genus JBBTCJ01. Next base: position 11,398 of record JBBTCJ010000003.1, read on the forward strand.
ACCATGAACCGCGTGGCGCCCAGGGACCGCGACGTGGCCATGGTGTTCCAGAACCACGCGCTGTATCCGCACATGACGGTGTACGACAACGTCGCGTTCGGGTTGAAGATGCGGAAGACGCCCAGGCCGGACATTGCTCGGCGCGTCGACGAAGTGGCTGAGATGCTGGGCATCTCGCAACTGCTGCAGCGCAGGCCGGGTGAACTCAGCGGCGGCGAGCAGCAGCGCGTGGCGGTCGGTCGGGCGATTGCCCGCCGGCCGCGGGTCTTCCTGCTGGACGAGCCGTTATCCAATCTCGACGCCGGGTTGCGCCTTCGAATGCGCGCGGAGTTGAAGGCCCTGCACCGCGACTTGCGGACGACCACGATTCACGTGACGCACGACCAGGAGGAAGCCATGACGCTCGGCGAGCGGTTGGCGGTCATGCGGGATGGCCGTCTTGAGCAGGTCGGTCCGCCCATGGAGGTCTACGACCGCCCGGCGACGCACTTCGTGGCGGAGTTCATCGGCACGCCGCCGATGAACTTCGTCGAAGGCCGCGTGGAAGCAGATGCCGGCGGCGGAGCGGTGACGACGGCGATCGGAGCGATCGTGTTTCCCGAAGCCGTTGTCGCGTCGCTGCAAGGGCATCGCGGCCGGACCGTGGTGCTGGGCGTGCGGCCGCAGCACGTCGCGCTGGCGCGTTGTCACGACGACGGTGGTCGCGGCACGCCGCCGATCCGGAAGGGGCGCGATGACGCGGGCTGCTGTCGCGGAACCGTGGCGCTGGTCGAGCCGCTGGGCGATTGCACCGACGTGCACGTTCGCCTGGCGAACGGGTTGACTTGGGTCGCCCGCGTGTGCTCGCGCGAACAGTTCGCGCCGGGTCAGGCGGTGGTCGCATCGTTTGACGCTGCCGCGCTGCACGTCTTGGCCGCCGAAGGGCGCCGGGAAAGGCTGAACTGACGGCGCGTCACACCCAATTCTTCTGGTTACGAGGCTTGCGGTCGCCGTTGATTCAGCATTCCGCATTCGCGGCGCGGACGAACCCTTTGGTCGCCGCTACGCCGCATCAGGACGATCGTCGCTGGACGGCGCGGGGGACGAGTCGATCGGCCAGCTTCGATTCCTTTCCCATCAAATGGCAGAGGTGATAATTGAGCAGGGTGAACGAGGCGGCCGAAGCAGGTTCGCGCCCCGGCGGCGGCGCATCCGCGTGGCGGAAGGCCCGCAACGTCGCAATGGTCTCGGCGGAGACCTCGCGTTTCTCGACTTGCACGGGTTCGCAGTGGCGGCAGACCAGTCCGCCCTCGAACGAGGAGAAGTGCGTCAGGTCGGATTCTCGACCACAGAGCACGCAGGCGTCGAAGCGGGGAATCGCCCCGGTGGCATCCAGCAGCATCAGTTGATATCGAACGATCGGGATCAGCGCTTCGGGGGCCTCGGACAGGGTGGTGAGGGTATCGATCAACACGTCAAACAATCCCGCGTGTGGATCCCAGTCCGCCGTGAACTGGGCGGTGATTTCGCCGACGTACTGGGCGGCGTCGATGCGGAAGAGTTTCTCACGCAATCCCGACAGACTTCGCGACTGCTTCCATTCAGTCAAGGTGGCCAGCGCCTCGCCGCGCTCGGTGCGGCTGGTGAACACGACCTGGCCGATCTCGAGCAGGTCGATTCCGACGGCGAAGCGGGTTTTGGTTCCGCGTTTCACGCCCTTGGCGATCGCGCGGACCTTGCCGTGCCCGCGGGTGAACAGCACGAGTACCTGCGAAGTCTCCGAGTAATCCAGCCGACCGAGGACCACGGCTTCGTCGTGGAAGGAGGACATGACGGGATCGTACGAGCAACGACCGAATGAAGGCAACGGGCGTGCGAGCTCTTCAGGGATGACCGTCCAGCGGCAATTCGAAGCATCGACTTCCGGGAACGGGGTGGTAGGAGTAGGGGGCGCACTCCTTGAATCCGAAGGACCGGTAGATCGCTATGGCGGTCTGCATTCGGTCGAGCGTGTCGAGAAGTATTTTCGCGTAGCCGATCGCGCGTGCTTCGCGGAGCAGTCTTTCAACCAGAAACTGTCCGACTCCGTGACCGCGAGCCTGGGGCCGGACGTACAGGCGTTTCATTTCGCAAACTCCCTCGCCGATTTTCCGCAGCGCGATGCAGCCGATGAAATCGCCGGAGTGCGCGACTTCGCTCGGACCAGGGCGCGCGGCCGGGTGACTTCCCGCGCGGGCGACGGGAGAGGAAGCGGGGGCCTCCGTCGGCGCTGGGCCGGCGAGCTGCCGCCGGGCGAGAAACAACCTTCCCGCCGGCGGGGCGTAGGCGCCGGGAAGCTCCGCCACCTCGCGGTCGAACCCCTGGAAGCACAGGCTGAAGCCCAGCGATTGGGCGTACTCGATGAACAACCTGCGGACCACGGGGACGTGCTCCGCCCCATACGCCTCGATGAGCTGAACGGTGCAATCCGCCGGCGTCATGAGGTGCGATTATAGCTGTCGCGCCGCGCATGACGCTACGCCGTCGGAAGTCGTCGATCGAGCCGATCGTAGGGTGAAAAGTCCGCCTCCGTTGGCCGTGCCGACCGCTCCCTGACGGTCACGGTGCAGATGCCCCGAAGTGTCCATCGACCACGGGACGATCGTGCGTAGAATGTGCCGGCGTGACGATCCTACTTCCCATTCCACCTGTTGACTGGCCGGGCGACCGATGCCCTTGCCGAGAGGTGATGGGCCATGCCCGATAGTCGCTCGCCGGTGGACGCCTCGACCACGCCGAAGGATCTGAAGGTCAAGATCAGCGAGCAGCGGCTGTTGATCGAATGGCAGGACGGCGGACGAAGCGAGTTGGCCTTCGCGCAGCTTCGCCGCGATTGTCCGTGTGCTTCGTGCCGCACCGAGCGGGAGAGTCAGTCGAACAACCCGCTGCGCATTCTGAAGTCCGATCCGGCGGGCGTGCGCGTCACCAACGCCCGTCTCGTGGGCAACTACGCGATCCAATTCTTCTGGTCGGACGGACACAGCACCGGCATCTTTGACTTCCGATTCCTGCGCTCCCTTTCGCGCGACCCATCCGCGGGGTAAGAAGTTGTAACCTCCCTGCTTGACCCTTCGATTGGCGCGATCCCGGCGCAACGTGGCCGTCCGTCGCTCTTGTGCGGGTCGGCGCGGTGATTATGATACGCGGCACTCGGGCAAGGCCGCCTTTCCCGCCGATGGCGCGGTCCATGCGAAGGCTATGGCGCACTCGGAACGATCGGACACCAACGATCCCAAACAGGAGCAAGTGAAATGTTTACCAACCGGCGTGTTGTGAACCTGATGCTGGCGACGACAACGGCTCTCGGCGCGGCAGCGATCGTCTCGGCTGAACCCATACGACTCGGCGCCGCCCAGGATCAGTCGCAGGCGAGCACGTTCAGTTTCAATTTCGGCGAGCTTGGCGGCGTGGCCAGCGCCACCATCTCCGACACCAATCTGGCGATTTCCGTCGATCCGAAGCTGGGCACGGCGGAGTTCGTGGAATACAAGCAGAATATCGCCCCGCTGCTGCTTCCGGGCGGGTTCAACACCGGCGCCATCCGCGTCGAGATCGTCCCCGGTTCTTCGACCGGATTGTTCGACGGCGCGACCGGGGTGTTCACCACCAAGGAGCAATACGCGATTCACTTCGAGGGCGACTTGAGCGCCTTCGGGCTGACCTCGCCGGTGATTCTGGAGAGCGCGTCGTCGGGAACGGTGAACGTGCTTTCGGCTCTGGACGGCTCGGTTCAACTGGACTGGTCCGGCGAAGGGGAGTTGGCCAATCCGTTCGACCCGGAAACCGCCATTGCGTTCACCTATACCTGCGACGTGAACACCGCGTTCGCTCCGACGCCCGAGGTCATGGTGGACATCGCGTTAATTCCCTACGTCTCGAACCTGTCGCTGCCGCGCGGGTTTGCCAACGCGCTGCTGGCCAAGCTGGACTCGGCCTCCGCGGCCATTGCCGAGGGGCGCGAGAACCTGGCCGCCCGGAACCTCAACGCGTTTGTCAACAAGGTCGAAGCCCGCGCCGGGCACTCGATCGACGTTGCGGACGCAGCGGTCTTGATCGACGCGGCCGAGGGCACGATTACGCTGCTGCAATCCAGCGGCGCAAAGTCGGGCGGGAAGCGCTAGACGTCGTCCGGCTCACTCGTTTCAATCCACGGGGTCGTCCCAGGACGGGCGGCCCCGTTTGCTTGCCATGAGCGTTGAACATGGATCGTCGGCGTCGGACCGACTTCGCGTTGCCTACCTGGCGGCTGGGGCGGCCGGGATGTACTGCGGAAGCTGTCTGCGCGACAACCGCGTGGCGGCCTCGTTGCTGTCGATGGGCCGCGACGTCGTCCTGATTCCGCTCTACACGCCGCTGACCACCGACGAGCGCGACGTCAGCCGGGAACCGATCTACTACGGCGGAATCAACGTCTTTTTGCAGCAGCGGTTTCGGCTGTTCCGGGCGCTGCCCGGCTGGCTGGGTCGAGTGCTGGACACACCCGCGATCCTTCGTCGCGTCGTGCGCTGGTCGTCGGAGGTCAAGCCCGAAGACCTCGGCGCGCTGACGGTGTCGGTGCTTCGCGGGGAGCACGGCGCGCAGCGGCGCGAGCTTCAGAAGCTCATCGACGGGTTGCGGGTAATCCGCCCGGACATCGTCCACCTTCCGAATCTACCGTTTCTCGGCGTCGCCCGAGCGATCAAGGCGGCGCTGCGCGTTCCCGTCGTCTGCACCCTCAGCGGGGAGGACATTTTCCTCGATGCTTTGCAGGAGCCGTACCGAACAACGGCGTTCGACTTGATCCGTGAAGCGGCGGCGCAGGTCGACGCGTTCGTGGCCGTCACGCGTTACTATGCCGGCCACGCGGCGGGGCATTTCTCCCTGCCGGGCGATCGCATCCACGTTGTTCCGATGGGCGTGCGCGTTGAGGATTTCGAGGGAGAGCCGATGGCTTCCAACGAACCGTTCAACATCGGCTGCCTGGCGCGAATATGCCCGGCCAAGGGGCTGCACCAACTCTGCGAAGCCGTGGTGCGCTTGAGGACGGGGCAGACGGCGCGCGGGGTGGATTCGGCGCGTGCTGACACCGGTGAATCGATGCCATTGGCCGGCACTGGCAGGCAAGCCGCTGGTGGCGCCCCGGCGCGCGACTGCCGGGTGCTGGCGGCGGGACACCTCAGCCCGGCGGATCGCCCGTATCTCGAACGGATCAAGACCGATCTTGCCCGAGCGGGACACGCCGACGCCCTCCACTATCTGGGCGAGGTGAGCCGTGAGGAGAAAGTGCGACTGCTCCGCTCCATCCAGGTGTTGTCAGTCCCCACGGTCTATCACGAAGCCAAGGGGCTTTACGTTTTGGAAGCCCTTGCGGCCGGCGTGCCGGTCGTGCAACCGAACCACGGGTCGTTTCCGGAGTTGATCGAAGCCACGGGCGGCGGCTTGTTGTATGATCCGACCGGGAAAGACCCCGTCGGGGCGCTGGCGGAGGCGATTGCCCGCCTGATGGATGATCCAGGCGAGCGCCGGCGTCTGGGGGAACGAGGCCGATCGGTCGTTCGCGCCCGGTTTAGCGATCGGATCATGGCCGAGGAAACCTGGCGGGTATACGAGCGCCTGTGCCGGGCTTGAGGTGTCATTACCTTGGCATCACCGAACAGCAATCCAAGCGGCGATCATGGGGGTCTGGACGCGACGAGGATCGGCAAAGGGTTCCCGACCCGCGCCGGCGAATTGGTGATTCTGCGCGACGTGGACCTTTCGCTCTCGCGGGGGGAATCCGCCGCGATCATGGGTCCGTCGGGTTCCGGAAAGAGCACGCTGCTGAACATCTTGGGTACCCTCGAACCGCCCACGTCGGGACAACTGCGCATCCAGGGCGTGGATCCGTTTCAACTGTCGCCCAACGACCTCGCCCGATTCCGCAATCGTCGAATCGGATTCGTATTTCAGGACCATCACTTGCTGCCGCAGTGTACGGTGCTGGAGAACGTTCTCATCCCGGCGCTGGCGGACAAGGCCAACGGCGACCGACTCCATCGCGGGCGGGAGCTTCTCCGTCGCGTGGGGTTGTCGGCGCGCTTCGATCATCGACCGGCGGAGCTTTCCGGCGGCGAGCGCCAGCGAACCGCCCTCGCCCGGGCGCTGATCAACGAACCCTCGGTGCTGCTGGCGGACGAACCCACCGGCAACCTCGATCGAACGACGGCCGACGTCGTAGCCGACCTGCTGCTGGAGATTCACCGCGAGATGCGAACGATCCTCGTCGTGGTCACGCACAGCGAGCGGTTGGCCGCCCGCTTCAATCACCGCCGGGAACTCCTCGGCGGGGCATTGGAGGCGCGATCGTGAGGGAGCGGGTTGTTTTGCGACCATCAGACGAACCGCGATGCACCACGAGAATTACGCCGTGCGGCCAAGCAGGCTACTGATTCGATCACTGACCTACCATGCACGGACGAACGTCGCCGTCGTGCTGGGCGCTGCCGTCGGGACGTCGGCCCTGCTGGGGGCGATGATCGTCGGTGACTCGATGCGCGAAAGTCTCCGCCGCGCCGCCCTCGATCGGTTGGGTCGCGTCGATGCCGCACTTGTTGCTCAGCGATTCTTCCGCGAGGCGCTGAGCGAAACACTGACCAGCGAGCTTGCCGGCGCGGACAAGCGCTTGCAGGTTGTCCCCGCGATCTTTCTCGACGCCGGGGGGGCGCATGCCGAGACCGGCGCTCGAGCCGAGGGCGTCAGCCTGCTGGGCGTGGATCAACGGTTCTGGCGCCTGAACCACGACGGATCGGCCCCGCGTGGCGCATTCGCGGCCGCGGCGGAGGATCGGACGATCATTCTCAATGAACCGCTCGCGACTGAGCTCCGCGCCAAGGTCGGCGACGACGTCCTCATTCGCACCGGTAAGCCCAGCGCGATCTCGACGGAGACGCTTCTGGGTCGTCGCGACGAAACGACGGTGACGCTCCGGGTCACGGTGGCCGGCATCGTGCCGGCGGAGGGGCTTGCCGCCTTCAGCGTCCATCCGCGGCAGACTCTTTCAAAGAACGCCTTCGTTCCGCTGAAAACGCTGCAACGCGCGATCCAGCAACCGGAGCGCGTCAATGGCCTTCTGGTCGGACCGATTCCGATCGAGGTTGACGAAGAAGGTCGGTCCACCCCCTCACCCTACCCTCTCCCCCAAGGGGGAGAGGGGTTGCTTGGCGCGAGCCTGCGCCGACGCATGACGCTTGCCGATCTGGGTTTGTCGTTGCGCCGCAACGAAGCCCTGGGCTACGTCGCCCTGGAAGCCGAAAGCATGTTGATCGATCCCGTGGTCGAGGAGGCGGCGATGGTCGCGGCTGCGGAGGTCGGCGCGACGGCGTCGGGCGTCCTGACGCATCTTGCGAACACGATCTCGGTCACGTCCGCGGGCGGGTCGTCTGCGCCGCAAGGCGCGGCGTCGCGCACCGTGATCCCCTACTCCACGATCGCCGCGGTGGGCGAAACGCTCGCCGTCGAACTGCCGCTGTCCGCCGGTCACGCGCCGCGGACCGATGACGAGATGGCCTTGAATGAGTGGGCCGCTGCCGATTTGAACGCCAAGCTCGGTGACACGATCTCGATCAATTTCTACGTCAGCGGTCCGATGGGCCGCATCGAAACGCGCGAAGCCGTGTTCCGCCTCGGCGGGATCGTCGCCTTGTCCGGTTGGGCCGCCGATCCCGGTTTGATCCCCGAATACAAGGGCGTCACTGACGCCAAGACCCTAGCCGACTGGAACCCGCCCTTTCCCTTCGACCTCGCCCGCATCCGCGATCAGGACGAGAAGTATTGGGACACGAATCGCACCACGCCGAAGGCCTTCCTCGCCTTGGCCGCCGGCCAACGTCTATGGGTTCAGGATGAAAGCCGGTTCGGTAGATTGACGTCCATTCGCTTCCGCCTGAATGAGTCATCGACAAGCGACCGGCCCGCAGCCGGTACGCCGACCATCGACGCGCTGGAGCGCGCTCTACTGACTCGCCTCGACCCGGCCAAGCTCGGCCTGGCCTTTGATCCGTTGCGGCGGCGTGCCCTGGCCGCGAGCCAGGGGGCTACCGATTTCGCCGGACTGTTCCTCGGCTTTAGTTTCTTCCTCATCGTTTCGGCCGCGATGCTGGTAGCCTTGATGTTCCGCCTGAGCATTGAGCGCCGCAGCTTCGAGGTGGGGTTGTTGCTGGCGGTCGGACATACGCCCATCCGCGTGAGCCGCCGACTGGTGACCGAAGGATTGCTGCTGGCGATCGTCGGCGGCTGCATCGGGGCGGCCGGGGCGGTCGGTTACGCCTGGCTCATGCTCGCGGGACTTCGCTCCTGGTGGGCGGAAGCGGTGCAGGCGCCGTTCCTAAGACTGTTCGTAAACCCTTCCACCATCCTCGTGGGCGTGGCGGCCGGCGTGATCTTGGCCGGCGGCGCAGCAGCCTGGTCCGTTCGCGGATTGTCGCGCCGACCTCCTCGCGCTCTGCTTCAGGGGAACGTTTTGGTACAGGAGTTCGGCCCGCGGCGCGCCGGCCGTTGGATCGGCTCGTCGATTGTGTTGTTGCTTGTTGCCGCGGCAACGGCCGCGGCATCGGTGGCCTATGGATCGCCGTCCCCGGTCGTTGCGTTTTTCATCGCGGGTGTGTTGACGCTGCTCGCGTGCCTGGCGGGCTTCTCGGCCTGGTGTCGCCGCGACACGGCCGCGACGATTCGTCATCCCGGCTTCACGGCCATGCTCCGCCTGGCGGCTCGAAACATTCCCCGGCATCTGGGGCGAAGTCGCCTGACTGTCGCCCTGATCGCTTCCGCGACCTTCCTGATCGTGGCCCTGTCGGCCTTCCGACTCGACGCCCGCGACGCGGCAGGTGATCGCAACTCGCCGACGGGGGGCTTTCGACTTTTTGCGCAGTCGGCGGCGCCGCTACCCTATGATCTCAACGCGCCGGCTGGGCGCGATGCGCTCAATCTTTCCACGTCGCTTCCTGACGCCTCCCAAGGCTTGCACGTCGCCGCATTTCGCCTCCGTCCGGGCGGAGAATCAAGCTGTCGCAATCTTTACGCTCCGACCAGACCGCGCGTTCTCGGCGTCGATGATGCTTTCATCGACCGCGGTGGATTTCCGTTCTCATCCTCGATAGCCACCACGCCCGCCGATCAGGAGAATCCCTGGCGGCTTCTTCGCATGGCGTTCGACGACGGGGCGATTCCCGCCGTCGCCGACGAAGCCGCCGTTCGATGGCAGATGCACCTCGGGCTTGGTCAGGATTTGGCGGTGCAAGACGATCGGGGCCGTGAAGTTCGCCTCCGCTTCGTCGCCCTGTTGAAGGGCAGTGCGTTGCAGGACGAAATTCTGGTGGCCGACCGCCACTTCACGCGATTGTTCCCCGGCATCGACGGCCATGGATTCTTCTTGATGGAATGCCCGGAGGCCCTCGCGGCGTCGGTGACGGCCGAACTGGAGTCCCGCCTCGCGGTCTTCGGGTTCGACGTTGCCTCGCTTAGGGACCGCCTTGCCGCATATCAGGCCGTTCAGAATACCTACCTCTCGACGTTCCAGGCGTTGGGGGGGCTGGGGTTGATTCTGGGGACGATTGGTCTGGCGGCGGTTCTGTTGAGGAACGTGTGGGAGCGTCGCCGCGAAATCGCCTTGCTGCGGGCAACCGGATACTCGCTTTTCTTGCTGGGGGGCTTGATTGTGGCGGAGAACTTTTTCCTGGTGTTGGTGGGCGCGTTCGCGGGTCTGTTGGCGGCCGGCGTAGCCGTCGGGCCGGCGATCGCCGCCGATCCCGCCGCGATTCCCTGCCGGTCGCTGGTGGTCACCTTGGCGCCGATTCTCTTCACGGCGCTGGGGACGTGCATTCTGGGCGCCGCAACCGGGCTTCGCGCGCCGCTGCTTCGCGCGCTGCAATCGGAGTAGAGGCGCGAGGCACGTCTGCCGCCGACTGGTTGAAGTCCTGGAGGGTGCGGGTAGAGTCGCCGCCAACGCCAACGGGGGGTGTCCGGACGCCTGGTGGGTCCCGCGGCCTTCAAAGCCGTCGAAGGGTCGTTAACGCGGCTCTTGGTGGGTTCGATTCCCATCCACTCCCGTATCAGTGCCAGAAGATGACACCCACCGACGGGAGCCTCGTGGTCCGGGCATCTTGCCGGCCCTAAGCGGAGTGGGCATTCCCCGCCTGGATTGGGGCGCGGGCATTCCGCGGCCCATAAAGCACCACTGTCAGATGGCTTCGTTTGGTTTTTTTGCAGGCGGCATCCTGTGTCCCACGTTCAAGGCGAGGGCCGTCAGCGGCCCTGCCGAACATT
>JBBTCJ010000004.1:0-27217 GCA_038043285.1 Planctomycetota bacterium
CTTCCTGCTGACGGTTTTCTTCATGCTCGTGTCCAAGTTTACCACCGCGGAGCAGGTCGCCTTGATGCTCCCGGATCCGGAACAAAGCCGCGCCCGCGTGCCGGGCACGTTCGATCGCGCGGTGATCAACTGCCGGCTCTCGGAAGCCGCGGAAGGCGACGGCGGAGTGGCGTACAGCCTCGGACCCAATCCCCCGGACACGCTGGCGGCAATCTCCACCCGGCTGGCGGCCATGAAACGCGACGCGTCCGACTTGAAGGTCGTGATTCGCGCCGATCGTAGACTTCGCTACCGGCACGTGATGGCCGCCATGCGCGAAGTGACGCGAAACAACATCCCGGTGCTGAACGTCGCGGCCATCGCCGGCGAGGGGCAATAAGATGGCGACATCGAATTGGCCGGTCATTCCTTGTCACAGTGAGGCCAACTCCGCGACGATTCATTTTCGTCCCCCCCGTCGGAGGTATACGCCGCAAAGCACGCTCATGACGCTGAGTCGGTTCGCCCCGATGATCGACCTGTCGTTTCTGCTGCTGATCTTCTTCATGACCACGACTCGTTTTGCTCAACCGGAGGGCTTGTTAAGCTCAAGGATGCAGGCCCGCGCGTCCTCCGGCGTCGCCCTCCCGTTCTCGCCGATTGTGATCCGACTGACCGCCACCGGTCCGGCAGACGCCGACGTCGCCCTGGCCGTCGATCGCTTTGAGGGCGCGCCGCAGGCGTTGCCTAAGTTGCCGGACTTCCTGCGGTCCATTCAGACCCAGCCAGGATTCGACCGCGACACGCCGGTCGTATTGGTCGGCGCCGACGAGGTTCGATGGGACCACGTGGTCGGCGCCTGGAATGCTGCCTTGCGGGCGGGGTTCAAGTCCATCGCCTTCGCAGAGCCGTAGATCCGCCCATGAACCGATCCATCATGAGCCCCTTGCGGCGGGCATTTTCCGCGTTGCGGAGACAGCGCGGTGTCCGCGCTTGGCGACGGAGGTTTCCCGCGGGCGTTCTTGCGGCAGCGGTTATCGCGGCGAGTGACGTTCCTGCTTCGCCGCCCGCGGCGCAACCGCTGTCGGCGGAGGAGACCCGCCTGAACACCGCGGTCTTCCGCGAAGGCTTGCGCAAACGGGGACTGCTCGAACTGCTGGAACTGCACATGAAGGATTTTCCGCCCGAAAGCCCGGCGGTCGTCGCCTTGATGGCCCGAGAGGTCAAACTGGCTGAATTCGGCGACGCTTCCCTCTCGCGTGACCAGCGACAAGCGGCGATCGACGAGGCCAACCACATCCTGGAAAAAGTCATCGACGGCAATCCGGATGATCCACGACGATTCCAGTGGACGTTCAGCCTGGCCCAGTCCCTCCTCTACGACCAAGTCGAGCCGATCGCGCTCAACGCACTCTACGGCCTGGAGGACCGCGACGATCGACCGCGCCTTGCCGAACGGGCGCGGCAGGCACTCGCCGCCGTTCGATCGCTGGCCAAACGCCTGACAGACGAGTATCGCATCATCGACCAGCTGTCGGCGGCGGAGTTCGAGAAGCGTCAGGGCGCCGGATTCGTCGACGAACTCGATCGCATCGCGCCGACAGCCGATTACCTCCTTGCCTGGGCGTTGTTCTACGACGCCCTGTCGCGCCGGGAAACCGAACCGGCGTACGCCGCGGAACTCAACGAGATCATTGAGCTCCTCGCCGCCAAGCGGGCGATCCTCGAGACCCCGCACTCGGAAAGCCGCGTCCAGATTCCGGCTCTGCTGCTCGGCGGAATGACCCTTCGCCGGCTCAACGACCACCACAAGGCCCGCGAGTTCTTCGATCGTACCCGCGTGGTTGCCGAACGGCTCGACGACGCCGACGAACTGGCGGGCATCCAATGGGCGCTGGTCCTGGTGGATCTCGAATCCGTCCGCAACGACCGCGACGACGGACGATGGAGCGCCGCCGAAACCGGACTGGCGCGCCTCCGCGCCGGCGCCGACGCCCTCTACGGTCGAGCTCGACTCGACCCCTTCGTCGCCAAGCTTGCGGCCGCCATTCTGGAACGTTCCGTGCTGACCGCCCGAGCCGAAGCCGCGGAAAAGACCGCCCGCGGCGACGATGCACGCTCCTTCCGCGCCCGGGCGGCGCTCGGCCTGGCGGCGCTCGCCGAGGAATCTCCCAGTCGACGCGATGACCTCTACGCCGTGCTCTTCCGCGCTCTCCCGCAGGACGCGGCGCCGGAGTCCCTCGACGCGATCGACCGCGTTGCCTCGATGGCCGGTCTCCTGGCGCCGGCTCGGGACGGGGCCGCCGCGACGGGCGATTCGCGCCGCCGCGCGATCGAGATCGGCGAAAGTTTGCTTGAAGCCGCCGACGAGGCCGCACGCCGAGTCGCCCCCGAAGCCCTGAGACTGCTCGCCATTGCGTATTCGCAAAGCGGGGAAGCTCGTCAGGCGGCCGAGCGCTTTCTGCGGATTGCCCGGGACTTTTCCCAATCGCCGGATGCCCCCCAGGCGGCCCTTGCGGCTGTCCAGTTGACGGCTGGGTTGACGCAACAACCTCGCACCGCGACCAACCCGGACGCTCGATCGCCGGGGAAGCCCGACGACGCGGCCTTGCACCGCGACGCGCTGGCCGCCTTGATGACGACGCAGGGGGATTCGGAGCCCGGGAAATACTGGCGATTCTTCTACGCGCAGGCGTTGGACGAAGCCGGTGAGCACTCGGTCGCCGCCGAGCAATACGCGCTGGTTTCGCGTGACCATGAACACCACCTGGAGGCCCTCTACCTTCGCGTCCGCGCGTTCGCCAGGTCCATTCGTTCTCCTTCCGGCGGAAAGGATCCGAAGCCCGTCACCGACGACGAGGTCCGACGACTCCATCACGCCCATCTCGACTTCGTCGAGGTCGCGTCAGCGGACGTCGGTCAGGCCAAAGGGGCAGTCGACGTCGAACGTCTCCGCGCCGACGAGTCGCTGACCTATACCGAAATGCTTGTCTTGCCGCCGGTCGCGGGGTACGAAGAGGCCCTGCGCGAACGGGACGAGTTCGAGCGTAAGTTCGGCGCAGGCGCCACGGACCGGGGGCGATCCTTGCGCATCCGCCTCGCCGCCTTGGAAGGCCTCGGTCGCCGCGAAGAGGCCGCCGAACTTCTCCCGGCCTACGCGAAGGCCGACCCGAGTGATGCGGGTCGGACACTGCAAACACTGTATGACGCCGCCATCGCGGACGTGGAAGCCTGTCGCGCGCGGGGCGACCAGGCCGGGCGCGAGAGGAACGTCAAGGCCGCCCTGGCGACCGCCGAACAGCTCGCGGAATGGGCACAGACCTCGGATCGCATTCTTTCCGCGGAGCAGAAGCGCCGAATCACGACGCAATGGGCCGAGGCCCTTCTTCAGGCTGGAGGCGTCGATCGCGCCAAGGAGTTGTTCCAGCTTTTGGCTCCGCCGTCGCCGGCCGGCGAGGTCTACGACCTCGACCTCGACGTTCGCATTCTCTTTGGATACGCCCAGACCCTCTTCCTTCTGAACGACCTCACCGAGGCCCTGCCAAGGTTCAACCGTTTGGCCGTTCGATTGCCGGCGCAATCCTCTTTGCGCTGGCAGGCGCTGGTCAAGGATCTTGAATGTCGCACGCGGATGGGTGAGCCGCCGGAAGGGATCATCAAAGTTATCGAGCAGCAGAAATTCCTCTATCCCGAACTCGGCGGAGCCGAAACGGCGAAGGATCTCCAGGTCATCCTGCAGGAAAGCGCGCGACGGAAGTCGAAGTCCCCAGGACCACCGCCCGCCGAACCCCAATAAGGGGTCCGGGCATCGTCGCCGGCCGTGCAACTCAACAAAGACGGGCGGAGCGAATCCCATCGCCCCGCCCGCGTCGATCGTTCAACAGATCACGTCATTCGAACTCGACCCGCTATCGGCAGGTCTTGCTGCTGCCTCGACCGCGGCACTTGTTCGAGCAGCATTCGGCGTTGGCCGAGCAGCTTGTGCCCAGCGGCTTGCACGTCGGGCAGTCCGGATCACCGGTGCAACCCGAAGGGCAGCATCCGTCCCCCGGACCGCACGACAAAGCGTTGTGCAGGCAGGAGCCGCCGGAGCAACTGTCCGCCGTGCAGACGTTGCCGTCGTCGCAGTTGATCGGCGTGTAATTGCATAGGCCGCCGGAGCAGGCGTCGGTCGTGCAGGCATCGGCGTCGTTGCAGGTGATCGCCGAATGCGTGCAACCGCTGCCCGGATCACACCCGTCCGTCGTACAGGCGTTGCCGTCGTCGCAATTCACTGCGGTGTAGTTGCAAACGCCGCCGGAGCAGGCGTCGGTCGTGCAGGCGTCGCCGTCGTTGCAGTTGATCGGCGTGTTCGTGCACCCGCTGGCTGGGTTGCAGCCGTCCGTCGTACAGGCGTTGCCATCGTCGCAGTTGATCGGCGCGTTCACGCATCCACTGGCCGGATTGCAACTGTCCGCCGTGCATGCGGTTCCGTCGTCACAACTGATGGCCGTGTTCGAGCAAGTTCCACCTGTACACACGTCCGTCGTGCAGGCGTTGCTGTCGTTGCAGTCGCCGTTAACGGTGCATTGCGGCGCACCCGTACAGCCGGCCGCGTCCAGGGCGAGTTTGGCGTTCAGGATACCGCCGATGTTCGGGCTTCCCGCCGCACAGGTGTTGTTGATCATCAGATTGAACTTGTCCGTACGCGTCAGCGACGGGTTGCACGATTCGAGCAACGCCGCCACGCCCACGACGTGCGGGGCCGCCATCGAGGTTCCGTCCAGCGCAGCCACGTAGTCAGGCGTCGGATCATTGTACTGATGCCAGGTGCTGACGATGGCCACGCCCGGGGCGGCGATCTCGACCCACGAGCCGTAGTTGGAGAAGCTCGCCCGAGTCCCGGACTGAGTCGTGGCGGCCACGTCCAGCACGCCCGCCTTGGTTCCAAAGAAGTCCGCAACGCTTGAGTTCGAGTTCCCGGCGGCGTGTACCACCATCACGTCATTGGCGAGCACGTTGTCCACCGCGGCGCTGACCCCGCCGGAGTTGGACGTACCCCATGAGCAGTTGACCGCGGCGACGTTGACGCCCCGCGCCTTCATGGTGGCGACGTAGTTCATCGCCCCGGCGACGTAGTCCATGCGGACGTACCCATTGCCGACGCTGTCCTGCCAGCCGACGCGGAGGCACATGATCTTGGCCCCGTTGCCTGCGGAAACGGTGGTGCCGTCACCGAAGCCGCCCGCCACTCCCGCGACTCCGCGGGCGTTGTTGGTGATGGCGGCCATGGTGCCCGCGGTGTGCGTGCCGTGTCCGTTGAAATCGCGCGGATCGTTGTCCTCGGTGTTGCAGTCCTCGCCGCCGGCGGAGGCGCATCCGCTCGGGTTGCCGGTGACGAAGTCCCATCCGATCAAGTCGTCGATCCTGCCGTTGCCGTCGTCGTCGATACCGTTACCCGGCGTCTCGCCGGCGTTGACCCAGGCGTTGCCGTCCGTCGAGTTGTCCGCCGGTCCGGGCGGATTGTTGCCGCCGAGATCCTTGTGGAAGTAGCGAACGCCGGTGTCCATTGCAGCCACCACCACCGTTGGATCGCCGGCTTCGAGCGTCCAGGCGAAATCCGCGTCGATGCCTTGCGCGTCCCACAAGTCCCACTGTGGATAGTTGAACGTCGGTGGCGGGTTGCTGTAGTAGGTGTCGTTGGCCGACCGGGCGGTACCCGTCGCGCAGCCGTAAACGGGGTGAATCCCGATTTTCTCAACGTGATCGACGACCGGGCTGTTTGCAAAGGCGCCCATGACGGCGTCGAGATTCGCCGCGTTGTCCACTTTCGCCTTGTAGTAGCCCGTGAGGTCGGGGAACTTCGACCCGACCGCCTGAGGAGTCGCCGTCGGAAACTGGCGCTCGAGGCGCCCGACGCCGTGCTGGGAGACGATCGCCTGAAGCTCCGCAATGTTGACGCTGGGGCGCCCGCGTGGATCGACACCGACGACGATGTTGCCGCGGGTATCGCGGGCCAACTCCACAATGAACTCGTCGGGCACGAACATTTCCGGGGCTTGCGCCCCCAATGCTCGCGGGACCACGATGCTCTTTTCCTGGGCGGTGGACACCCCGATCAAGGAACCCATGATCGGTAAGACCAACACTGCCGTTCGCGCCCAGCCCGCCGTTCGTCCGATGCCTTCCACTCGCGCCCTGTCGTACATGCCTTGTCCTCCCGCTAGGTGATTTGGAATCGTCTCGATCGAGCCGCCCTCGCCCACGGACGAATCCTTGGTCCCGCGACGCCGCGCAACCAAGGCATATCGAACGAAGCCGGGGACAGAGAAGTGAACGATGCGACGGACCCCTGTCCGGCTTCGAAGGCGTACTCCGATCGTTCTCGGCTCCCAGAATCGTAGGGGTCACGTCGGAAAGCGTCAACGATTATTTGGAGCCAAGCACGACCAATACCACCCTGTTTTGGTGCCTTCCCGCCCGATAACGCTCGCACCAGGACCGGTTGACGCCCAGTCCCGCGGCTTTATGTCCCCAATTTACCGAACTACACTTGCGTTCCCATGCCTGTGAACCGTGCTACCGGCGTCCCGACCGCATTGGCGCGCGGGCTCACCCGCCAATGTCCCCGCTGCGGACAAGGCCGACTCTTCGACGGGTGGTACGCCGTGCGGACGCGGTGCTCCAACTGCGATCTCGACCTCGTGTCCATGTACGAGCACACCTGGGCGTTCATGTACCTCAGCACCGCATTCCTGACCGGGTCGATCGTGGTGGCCATGTTTCTCCTACGCCCCAGTGCCGAGGGCTGGGGACGGTTCCTGTACTTCGTGATCGCGGTCATCTTGATCGTCGGATCGCTTCCCAACCGCAAAGGTTTTGCGCTGGCGATCGAATACCTCGTCGAGCGAAAATGGGGGAACGACGAGCCTGGTCGGCTGGAAAAAGCTTCCGGGGATCCGGGCCACAACGTCGTCCAACGCGACGAAGTTGCACCACGGAACGCGGAGCGGTAGAAGCGAGGCCGCGCCGCGGCGTTCGGCGATGTCCAGAGTTCATCCGTCGGGGAGGCGTGAGGATCGTGCGTGAGCTAAGCCAGATCGATCGAGTAGCTTCAGTGTTGCACCGCCGGATTGCGCTTTATGCGCGGATACTGGACGAGTCCCTTGGGGCGACCGTCGTCTCGCTGACCATTTTCGGCGACGCGATCGCTGCCGTGTTCGACCCTGAGCGCAAGACCATCCGAAGCGCGATCCTCGTTCCGGAGGTCGATTTGTCGGCACTGCGTCGCCTGGCCGCCTGCGGCGAGCGCCTCGGCCGCGAGCGAATCGCCGCTCCGCTGGTGATGACTCCGGCGTACCTCAGCGGCTCGGTCGACAGCTTCCCGCTCGAACTGCTGGAGATTCAGCAACGCCGCGCGGTTCTCTGGGGGGACGACTATTTCGCCGACCTCAAGCTCGACCAGGCGGACGTGCGGCTGCAATGCGAGCGCGAATTGAAGCGGATTCTTCTCGGAATGCGTCAGGGATTGCTCGCCTCCGGCGGTGATCCGCGCCGCGTCGAGTCGTTGGAGCGAGACGCGGCCGAGATTCTGAGCCGCACGCTCCGCGGACTGCTTTGGCTGCGCGGAACCACCACCTGGACGCCGCTGGACGACTTGTCCGGAAAGGTCGAGAAGCTGGTCGGAAGGGAGCTTCCCGGCCTGCGCGACGCCCTCGACGACAACAGCGTGCTCGGCTGGCTGCAGTTCGACCAACTGTACAACGACGTCAAAACCCTTGCGGAAATGGTCGATGTCTGGTGACCGCCACGTCTCAGCACCTCGACGAATGACCCCCTCTCCCTTCCAGGGAGAGGGTCGGGGTGAGGGTTCAAACAGTCGACGCCGACTGCGGCGCGGCTTCGGCGCCATGCACCTGGCGTTGTCGCTGACCGCTTGGTTCGCCAACGCCTCGTCAGCTTCGGCGGAGGTGACCGTCCGCGATCCCGGAACCTTCGTCGTCGACGTCGCCCACGTCATGGATGACATGGCCGAACGGAAGCTCGAAGGCTACCTGCGCGAACTGGAGCAAAAAACCGGCACGCAGGTCAAGGTTCTGACCGTCCCGACGACCGACGGCGAGGATTTCTTCGGCTTCGTTCAACGGCACGCCGAACTGTGGAAGCTCGGACGCAAGGGCCTCGACAATGGCGTGCTGGTGGGTATGGCGCTCCAGGAACGCGAGGTCCGAATTCACGTCGGGTATGGTCTGGAAGCCGTGCTGCCCGATTCCTGGTGCGGCACGGTGTCGCGCAACGTGTTCGCGGCCAACTTCAAGCGGGGGGATTACTCGCGCGGGTTGTTCGAGGGAACGGTCCTGGCGGCGAATAAGATCGCGGAATCGGCGAATACCTCGCTGAGCGGGGCGCCGCGCGTGTCGATGCCGGGGAACCGCGGCGTTCCGGTCGCGCCGGTGTGCGGGGCGGGCATCGTCCCGTTCATCGTGTTGATGGTCATTCTGTCCGCGACGCGTCGGCGGCGGTATCATCGCAGTTGGGGGGGAGGATTGGGCGAGGCGCTCTTCTGGGGCAGCCTGCTCCGAGGAATGGGCGGACATCGTCACCGCGGCGGCTGGGGCGGAGGGTTTGGTGGAGGGTTCGGCGGAGGATCCTTCGGAGGCGGCGGCGGATTTGGTGGAGGAGGCGGCGGTGCGCGTTGGTGAGACTTGTCCAAAATGCGGCGCCGCGATCACCCGCCCGGCAAAGTTCTGCCCGGGTTGCGGGACCGCGGCTACAACCTCACGAGGTGGAACCATGAGTTTCGGAAAGGTCGTCGGCGTCTTCCTGCTGGTCTGCGTCATCGCCGTCTTCATCGTCGGCGGATGCGGCTATCGCGGCTACAACAACGCCGTCGGACTCGATGAAGCAGTCAAAAGCGCCTGGGCGCAGGTGGAAAACCAGCTCCAGCGGCGCTATGACCTGATTCCCAACCTGGTCGAGAGCGTCAAGGGAATCGCCGGACAGGAGCAGGAAGTCTTCCTGGGCATCGCCAAGGCCCGCGAATCTTACTTCCAGGCTCGTTCGACGCCCGAAAAGGCCGCCGCCGCCGGAGCCTATGAATCCGCCCTGTCGCGGCTGCTGGTACTCCAGGAAAAGTACCCCGATCTGCGCTCGAACGAATCCTTCCTGAAGCTCCAGGACGAGATTGCGGGCACGGAGAACCGCCTGGGCGTCGAACGAAAACGCTACAACGATCAGGTCAAGGAGCTGAACGTCTTCACCCGCACCCTCCTGGGTCGACTGTATGCCAGCTTCGCCGGAGTGGAAAAGGCAGAGTACTTCCAGATCGGCGAGGAAGCCAAAGCCACCCCCAAAGTCGATTTCTCCGGACCGAAAAAGGGAGGATGACGGAATTGGCGATTGACGATAGACGATTGCCGATGGAGTCCACTGGACTATCGCCTGCTTGTCACCTACAATTGGCAATTGGCAACGAGGTTGGCCCGGCGCCGCTTCCATGTCGACTGACGTGCAACCGCGTGAGCCTCTCCGCCTCCCCGGCTGGTTGAAGTTCATCGTCGTCTTCCTTCTCGTCGTCGGCTTGATTGCTTCCTTCATCTGGCTGATGGGGGCGGCCGCGACGCGCCGATGGGAACAATTCGCCGCCGACCTCCGCGCGAAAGGCCAACCCGTCACCTTCGCCGAAATCGAAGCCCAGCGCACGGTCATCCCCGACGAGATCAACAGCGCGAAAATCATCGAAGCCCTGGCCGATGAACTCAACAAGCTGGGTGCCCCGCCGATTGACAAATGGGTGCTGACGTTTGGCAGCGCCGCCACGGAGGATATGGGGAACGGCGTGCCGCGCTACGTGCTGAATGCCTCGACCAAGTTTCGGGACCAGCACGCCGCCATACTCGAACGCCTCCGGCCAATCATGCACATGCCCGCGGGGCGATACTCCGTCGATTATTCAGCGCCCGCAATACAAATCCTGCTCCCGCACTTGTCGCGGATCCGCGCGGCGGGGAAGCTGGTGCACTTGGACACCCTGCTCGCGGCTGCCGATCACCGCGCCGCGAACGCCGTCGACAACGTCGTCCTCCAACTTCGCCTTGCCGACACCCTGGCGGAGGAGCCTACGCTCATCTCGCGCCTGGTGCAGATCGCCCTGGAGGGCGTTGCGCTGCGATCGCTCGAAGTGGCATTGCTGGCGGGCGAGCTGACCGAAACGGACGTGCAGCGCCTGCAAGCCGAAATCGACGAGCGGTTGAAGAAGGACTCGATGCGCCCGGCCGTCCTCGGTGAGCGCGCGTACTTTGTCGGCGCATGTGACGATCTGCTGACCGGGCGACTCAGCGCTCCCGGCCTCGCGATGGTGACCCAACCCCCCGGTGCACCTGCCTGGCTGAGTTTCATCCTCCGTCTGCCGATTTGGCTGGTGCGGACCAATCAGATCAAGGGGGCGGAGATGCTCTCCCAATTGGTCGATGCGGGCGACGACGCGGCTGCCCTGTCCGCCGCCGCAAACAATATCGACGTCGAAACACCAAAGCTGCCCAAGACCCAGGTGTTGACCAAGATGCTCATGGCCAGCGTGTCCCGCGCGATCGTGCTCCACCACCGCATCACGGCCGAGCTGCGCTGTGCGCGGGCTGCCCTGGCGGCTGAACGATTCCGCATGAGGACCGCCCGTCTGCCGAATGCCTTGGATGAACTTGTGCCGGCCTTGCTCGACGAAGTTCCCCTCGACCCCTTCGACGCCCAGCCGCTGCGCTTTAAGATCACCGACGACGGCGTTGTGATCTACTCCATCGGTGAGAACCGCGGCGACGACGGCGGAGACGTCGCGCTCCGGCCCAAACTAGGCCAACGATCCATGGACGTCGGCTTCCGCCTCAACCCCAAACCAAACCAACGACCCATGGACGTCGGCTTCCGCCTCAACCGCCTCGATCGCCGCGGCATCGTGATCCTCGAAGACCCTCCACCCGCTGACGAATAGCCCCGCCGCGTCGCCGCCGCACCGTGCAGGCTCGCACGCGCCGGTTCGCAATCACAGCGCCGCGATCGGAACCGCGACGGCATGAAGCGGCTCGAGCACCTGACGGTCAACTGCGGCGGTTGTCAGCAATCCTTGCCCTTTAACGAGAGGAGAGCCTTTGGGATGTCATTTGTTTGACTCGACTTCTCGCCTTATGCTAGGGCAGAGGTCAGGGGCCTTGCAGCGAGTCGCGGGCCGCTCCCCTTTGACGTGAAGTTTCAAGGGTCAGCCCGCGCGGTCCAAGTGCTCAAACGCGGCTGCAAACCCGCGTGAACCGCTGCATGCCGACCGGGAATGCTCTGGCTGGCCGGCGGTTAAGTTCGCCCACGAGAATGACGCATCATGCGATCGGTGACCATGTTGGATCTCAAAGCGGAGTACGCGCTGTTCCGCGACGAGATCCGCGCCGTCGTCGAAGAAACGCTGGATGGTCAACAGTTCATTGGTGGTCCGGCGATCGGACAACTCGAACGGGACATGCAAGACCGATTCGGTTTCCACAACGCGATCGCGGTCAGCAGCGGAACCGACGCCATCCTTTGCACGCTGATGGCTCTGGGCGTCGGAGCCGGGGATGAAGTCGTGCTTCCGGCGTTCACGTTTTTTGCGACCGCCGGAACGGTCGCCCGCCTCGGCGCGAAACCGGTATTCGTGGACATCGACGCAGGTACGTTCAACGTGACCCCGGCGGCGGTCGAGGCGGCGGTCACGTCGCGCACTCGCACGGTCATCGTGGTCCACTTGTTCGGCCAATGTGCCGACATGGACGCGATCAACGCCATGGCGGCGAAGCGAAACCTCGCGGTTATTGAGGACGCCGCTCAGGCGATCGGCGCGACCTACCACGGTCGAAACGCCGGGACTTTGGGGACCATCGGCTGCTTCTCGTTCTATCCCACCAAAAACCTCGGCGGTTTCGGCGAGGGGGGACTCATCACGACCGGCGACGCGGAACTCGCCGCGGTGGTGCGCCAGCTACGCAATCACGGCGAATCGCGGCGGTATCATCATGAACGCGTGGGGGGCAACTTCCGCCTGGACACGATGAAGGCGGCCATCCTTGGCGTGAAGCTGCGTCGGCTGGAGGAGTTGAATCGTCGTCGTCGGGCCAACGCTGCGGCGTACGATCGTCTTCTGGCGGGGGCGCCGGTCGTTCGGCCCTGCGTCGCGCATGGCTGCGGGCACGTCTACCATCAGTATTCAATCCTCTCGGATCGACGCGACGAACTGGCGGCCTATCTTCGTGATCGGGGCGTCGGAACGGGAATCTACTATCCAATCCCGCTCCACCGCCAGCCCTGTTTCGCGGGGTTGGGATATGCGGAGGGATCGTTGCCGGTTACCGAAGAAACTTGTCGGCGCATCCTGTCGATACCCTGTCATCCGATGTTGACCGAGGAGGACGTTCGCTACGTGGCCGGCGGAATCCTGGAGTTTCACGCGGCGGAGAAGTATGCCTGATGGCCGGCGCCGCGGCGCATCGGCGGGTTGATTTCATCTGCGAGGTTCATCCATGCGGTGTCTAGTGACCGGCGGCGCGGGATTCCTGGGGAGCCATCTTTGCGAGCGGTTGCTGCGCGACGGGCACGAAGTGGTCGCGCTGGACAACCTGTACACCGGCTCCCGGAGGAACATCGCCCATCTGCTGACCCGTCCGGACTTTGAGTTCATCCAACACGATATCGTCGAACCGATCCGGCTTGAGGTGCATCGGATCTTCAACCTGGCGTGTCCCGCCTCGCCGGTGCACTACCAATCCAATCCGATCAAGACGGTCAAGACCAGCGTGCTGGGGACGTTAAACATGCTCGGTCTGGCGAAGCGGGTGAAAGCCCGGATCCTTCAGGCGTCCACCAGCGAGGTGTACGGCGATCCGCTCGAACATCCGCAGAAAGAGACCTACTGGGGCAACGTGAATCCCGTCGGCCGGCGGAGCTGCTACGACGAGGGAAAGCGGGCGGCGGAGACGCTGATGATGGACTACCACCGCGAGAACCACGTGGACACGCGGATTCTCCGCATCTTCAACACTTACGGTCCGCGGATGGCGATCTCCGACGGCAGGGTCATCTCCAACTTCATCGTGCAGGCGCTGCGCGGCGAGAAACTTACGGTGTACGGCGACGGAACGCAGACGCGGTGCTTTTGCTACGTCGAAGACATGGTCGAGGCGATGGTCGCGCTGATGAACTACCAGGGGACGGACGCGGCCGAGCCGGTCAACGCCGGAAGCAGCGACGAAAAGTCGATGACCGAAGTCGTCGATTGTCTCGGCCAGATGATGGGGCGGTCGCTCGCCGTTGAACATCTACCCCTTCCGTCGGACGATCCGTTGCGTCGACGACCGGACTGCACGCGGGCGAAGGACCGTCTGCGTTGGCAGCCCAAGGTGTCGCTGGTCGAGGGATTGCGCCGAACCGTCGCGTACTTCCGTGAGCACCTCACGGTCTCCGCAGCCTGACCGCTCATGACATGTCGCATTGCGGCGTCCGCTCGCTCGCGCCCTCGCGCGGATTGGGCGGTCTCCATCCGTGCCCCTGCGCTGGAGCATTGGCCAGGGCCGGCATGGTAGGTTTACGAAATACGGACAGGTCATCTCCGCCGGTGCTTGGTCCGGAAGCGGGAGACAAGTTCGGACACCGCTGGCTTGCCTGGGCGGCGCGGGTTCGGGAGAATCCGTCCGCGTTGGCGGTCACCCTTGCTCTTGAGGAGAACCCTATGATGCGCCGTGTTACGTTGTTGACCTTGCCTTTGGTTTTCCTGACGTCGCCGGTGTGGGCGGGCGATGAACCCAAAAACACGGATGAAGCCATTGCGAAATACGTCGAAGCGATCGGCGGTCGGGCCAGGATGGACGCCGTCAAAACGCGGCGGGCGAGCGGAAAGATGGTGATGGAAGGTGGAATGGAATTGCCGGTGGCCATCGAACTCAAACGACCCAACAAGTTTCGCAGCGATTCCACGTTCCAGGGGATGACCATGACTCAGGCGTACGATGGGGCCGTCGGCTGGATGATCATGCCCTTCGCGGGCAAGACCGACCCCGAGAAGATGTCTCCGGAGCAGATCAAACTGGTTGAGTCGCAGTCGGACATGGACGGACCGCTGGTGGATTATCAGAAAAAAGGGCACCAGGTCGAGTACCTGGGCAAGGACGATTTCGAGGGTTCGCCGACCTACAAACTGAAAGTCGCCCAAAAGACCGGTGAAATCGAGTATTACTACCTCGACGTCGACAGCTACCTTCCCATCGCCATCAAGGGCAAGCGCGAGTTCATGGGATCGCCCATCGAATACGAGATGACCCTCGGCGACTATAAAGCCGTCGACGGGATGTTGCTTCCGCATTCGATGGCCTACAAGAGCGGTCCGGCGGGGGGCGGGACCGTGGTGATCGAGAAGATTGAGACGAATCCCGATCTGGCGGACTCGCGCTTCACCATGCCCGAACCCAAACCGGCCGAGGCGCCTGGGGAGAAGAAGGGTGACGACGCGGCCGCCAAGCCCGCCGATGGAAAACCGTCGGACGCGGCGAAGCCCGCCGAACAGCCCAAGTCCGCCGACGATAAGGACAAGGGTAAAGACAAGGCCAAGGACGCGGACAAGGAAAAGGGGAAGGAAAAAGACAAGGATAGGAAGGGCAAGGACAAGCCGTAACACCTCTCGTTGTGCGTAATGCTGGACGGACCAAGGAGGATTGGGCGGCTATCCTGCGCCGTCATCCGGTGCGCCATGCTGTTCGTCGTTCTTTGCTCTTCGTGGCCGTGGGGCGCTGTCCCCCGGGCGGCCGTCGCGGGAGCGCCTGAACTGGAAAGGAACGCAACCATGAATTCACGCCTCTGTCTGTGCATGGTGGTTGGATGTTGGGCCGGCACGATTCATCCCGCCCAGGCGGAAGTGACGGTCGATTCCAGCATCTTCGGCGACTTGGAGGCGCGGGCAATCGGTCCGGCCGTCATGAGCGGACGGATCAGCGCCCTGGATGCCGCCGTCGTCAAAGACCGCCTGACGATCTACGTCGGGGCTGCCGGCGGCGGAGTCTGGAAGTCCATCAACGGCGGGACAACCTTCAAGGCCGTGTTCGACGAGCACACGCAGTCGATCGGCGCGATCGCTGTCGACCGAAAGAACCCTGAAGTCGTCTGGGTCGGAACCGGCGAAGCCTGGACGCGGAACAGCGTCTCCGTCGGCACGGGAGTCTACAAAACCAAGGACGGCGGCGACAACTGGGAAAACGTCGGGTTGAAGGACTCCGAGCGCATCGTCAAGGTGCTCATTGATCCGACCCATAGCGACACCGTCTTCGTATGCGCCACCGGACACCTGTGGAACGCCAACGAGGAGCGAGGCGTCTATAAGACCACCGACGGCGGCAAGACCTGGGAGCGCGTGTTGTTCGTGGACGAAAACACCGGCTGCGGCGACCTCGCCATGGATCCGCAGGATCCCAAACATCTCTACGCGGGCATGTGGCAGTTCCGCCGTTATCCCTACTTCTTCGAGTCCGGCGGCCCGGGCAGTGGACTGTACAAATCGGCGGACGGCGGAAAGACCTGGGAGAAGGCGACATCCGGCATGCCCGAAGGGAAGATCGGCCGCATCGCGGTCGCGGTGGCGCCATCTCGCCCCAGCGTCGTCTACGCGACGATCGAATCGGAGAAAACCGCGTGCTATCGCTCAGAAGACCTGGGCGAATCCTGGGTCCGCGCCGGCACGACCGGCAACGTCGAGGGACGACCTTTCTACTTCTCGTTGCTGCTCGTGGATCCGCAGGACTACAACCGCGTATACAAGCCGGGCGGGATGACCTCCGTCAGCACCGATGGCGGGGAAACCTGGTCCGGCCTGGGCGGCGGTACGCATCCGGACCATCACGCCTTGTGGATCAACCCCGCCAATCCGAACCACCTGCTGGTGGGGACCGACGGCGGCGTCTATGTGTCGTACGACCGCGGCATGAACTGGACGTTTGTGAAGTCGCTTCCCGTGTCGCAGTTCTACCACGTGGATTACGACATGCAGGATCCCTACAACGTGTACGGCGGGCTTCAGGACAACGGCACGTGGATGGGGCCTTCGCGTACGCCGTCGGGAATCCAGAACAAGCACTGGGACAACATCGGCTTCGGCGACGGGTTTCACGCCCATGTCGATCGCGGCGACTCGGGCATCGTTTACGTCGAATGGCAGGGCGGACGAATCCTCCGCGTCAAGAAGTCGACCGGTGAGGCGAAGGACATACAGCCGCTGCAAGGCCAGGGCGACCCGAAATACCGGTTCAACTGGAACGCCCCGATTCACCTCAGTCCCAACCGAACCGACACCCTCTACGTCGGCGGACAATTCCTCTTTCGCTCGCGGGATCGTGGGGAAAAGTGGGAGAAGATTTCACCCGACCTCACGACCAATGATCCCGAAAAGCAGAAGCAGATCGACTCCGGCGGAGTCACCCCGGACAACTCCACCGCGGAAAACCATTGCACCATCTTCACCATCGCCGAGTCGCCCCGGAACGAAAACCTCGTCTGGGTCGGCACCGACGACGGCAACGTGCAGGTCACCCGCGACGGCGGAAAGAACTGGACCAACGTCACCGCCAACGTGCCCGACCTTCCGAAGTGCACCTGGGTGTCAACCATCGAGCCAAGTCGTCACGCCGAGGGAACCGCCTACGCGACGTTCGATGGCCACATGACCGGCGATATGAAGGTCCATGTCTACAGGACCGACGACTTCGGCAAGACCTGGACGTCGCTATCCACGGACCAGATGGAAGGGTACGCCCATTGCATCCGCGAGGATCCGGTCAATCCCGACCTGTTGTTCCTGGGAACGGAGTTCGGATTGTACGTTTCCATCGACGGCGGGAAGAACTGGGCGCGCTTCAAGAACAAGCTGCCCAAAGTCGCCGTCCGCGACCTGGTCATCCATCCGCGCGAGAACGATCTGATTCTTGCCACCCACGGTCGAGGCGTGTACATCATCGACGACATCACGCCGTTGCGCAAGCTGACAAAAGACTTGTTGGAATCGGAGGTCGCGTTCCTGGAAGGCCGCCCGACGTCCATGCTGGTTCCCGCCGGCTCGCAGGAGTTCCCCGGCGACGACGAGTTCGTGGGGCAAAACCCGTCCTCCGGCGCACAAATCGTTTACTACCTCAAGAAGCGTCACATGATCGGAGACATGAAGTTGGAGGTTCTCGATCCCGCGGGCAAGGTGCTGGCGACGCTCCCCGGCGGAAAGCGAAAGGGCATCAATCGCGTCGCCTGGAACACGCGTCTGAAAGCGCCCAAGGTCGCCCCGGCCGCGACCCTGGCCGGTCAGCAGTGGTCCTTTTTCGGACCGCAGGTCGCCGAGGGAACCTATGGCGTTCGGGTGCTGAAGGGGGACGAGAAGCACGAGGGGAAGTTCACGCTGGTGATGGATCCGCGGGCGGACTACACGCCCGAAGGACGCGCCCTGCAGGACAAGACCGTGATGCGGCTCTACGGCATGGTCGAGCGACTGACCTATGTCGTCGACGCCGTTGTGGATGCGCAGGAACAGCTCAAAGCGCGGATGGCGAAAGCCGGCGAGGGCGGCGAGCTGCGCCAGACCGTCAAACAGCTTCACGACGACCTGGAGATCTTCCGCAAGACGCTCGTCGCCACGCGCAAGGGCGGGTTCATCGCCGGCGAGGAACAGCTGCGCGAGGAGCTGACCAGTCTGTACGGGGCGGTCAATGGGTACGAGGGGACGCCGACCGATTCACAGGTACAGAACATGGAAGCACTCGAAGCCCGCCTGAAGGAGGCCGAGGAGAAACTCGCCTCGTTGATCGCGGAGAAGATCAATTCCCTCGGCGATCGACTGAAGGCCGGCGGTCTCGAACCCGTCAAGGCCATGTCCAAGGAGGATTGGCGGGCCAAGGAATCCAATCGCTAGCCGCCCTCCATGGGTGTACGTCTCGGTAAGTTTGTGTCGGATTGCGTCTGGCCGGGGCGGCAGTGCTGGGAACGGCGTCCTGACCGCGGTACACTGTGTGGCAGGCGGTTTGCGTCAAACCGCTTGGGTGAGTCGAAGCGCGAGTGCTGCGCCTCGGCCGTTCTTTTGCGTGGACAAGTTGAGAAAGCGGCGGGCCTGATGGTCCGATGCATCCCTGGCGGGTGCGAGGCGGCGTTCTGCGGACGCCGTTCCGGAAGTGGCCCGCGTCGTAGCCTGGTCGTGTGCCCACTCCTGCGTCTGAGTGGCCCACGACCGGTGGTCGAAACCCCCGAAGGAGCATGTTCGATGAAATCAGCTTTGCGTCATCTCGTGTTGTGGACTGTTGCCCTGTCGGCGGTCAACACCTTTGGGGCGGACCCGTGGAAAGGGGCGCTGTCAACGATCCCGGCGGATGCCATGGCGTTCCTCTGCATTCCCAACGTCAAGCAGGTCGACGCGGACTATCAGCAGGCGATCGTGAATTTCGGTCTTCAGCCGTTCGTTTCGCCGCCCGCGAATTCGCTGCTGGCCATGTTGAAATCTCGCCTCCCGCTGGCGGAGCAGCTCGACGAGAACGGCGCACTGGTCTTCGTGCTGCTGCCGGCGATGACCCTGCCGGAGCTGCAAGCCAAACAGGCCTTCGTGATCCCGGTGAAGGATCCCAAGGCCGCCATTGAGGCGATGCAAGGGCAGGCCGCCGAGGGCGGACTGTATACCGTGCAGCTTCTGAACATGCCTGCGGTGGCGATGACCACCGAGCATCACGTCATCGTGGCCATGTCTCCCGAGGCCGCAAAGGCGATGAAGGAGAAGACCGCCGGCATCGACTCGACGCTGAAGCCGCATGAGCTGAAGTCGCTTGAGGGACTGGATTTCGCGGTCTGGCTCAACGCCGAGAAGCTCATCCAAATGGTCAAGCCGATGATCGACGGGATGCTCGTGCCCATGATGATGATGCAGGCATCCCAGGGTGGGCCGGCCGCCGCCCAGGCGGAGATGAACAAGAAGAACATCGACATGCTGGTCAACGGCATGGCGACGCTCACCGTCGGCCTCTCGCTTGACAATCCCGGCGTCGGATTGCGGTTTGCGATGACCGCCCGCGCCGGAAGCGATCTGGCGTCGCAGGTGAAGGTCAAGCCGACCACGGAATCACTTCTGAAGGGGTTGCCGGCGTCGGAATATCTGGTGGCCTTCGGGCAGACGACTCATCCCGAGGCGGCGGCGTCGGCCATGAACACCATCGACGGCGGTTTGAAGGCCCTGCTGACGTCGAGCGGCTTGGAGATCGACCCGCAGCGGGTGACCGAGCTTCAGACGCTGCTGAAGGAATGGGCGCCGATGACCACCTCGGCGCGGGGCACGGTGGACGCGTTGCCCGCCGGCGAGAACGGCTTGCTCGGGGTGTCGCTGCTGATGGAGACCACCGACGCCGGCAAGTGGATCGAGCACTTCGGGAAGATGGTCGGGCTGGTGAAGCAGATCGCGTCGGACGTGGCCGCAAAAAAGGGCGGAGACCAGGCCAAGGAGATCACGCCGATTCTCGATGCCGTGACCTTTGACGAAAAGGGCGAGGACGTCGGCGGTGTCAACGTCCGTCACTTCAAGGTCGATATCGACAAGATCGCCAAATCCCAGGACGGCGATGAGGAGGATCTCGAGGAAGCCAAGAAAATCATCGGCAAGGAGGGTGTGGTCATCCGCGTCGCCCCGGCCGACGGCAAGAAGGTGCTGGTCGCGTTCGGAGGCGGAAAGGCGCGAATGTCGTCGCTGATTGAGGCGGCCAAGAAGGGTGACGCGCCGCTGGAGATGGACGCGGGAATCAAAAAGGTGTCCGCCGTCGGTCCGAAGGAACGGGCGTCCGTGATGTACGTCGCCGGGGATCGGATCGTGCGCTTCATCCAAACGGTCCAGAGGACGCTCGAGGCCGATGTACTCCCCATTGAAGTTCCGCAGATCAACGCCCCACTGGCGCTGACCAGCACCGGCGGAGACGGATGGGGTCAGTTTGAGCTTTTCTTTCCCACTGATCTGGTCGTCGCCGGGAAGGACACGGTCATGATGATGATGGCCTCCCAGGGCGGACCGCAGGGATCCGCGGCCCATGGTCCCAAGAAAACCAAGGGCGGCGACGGCAAAGAGAGCGACAAAGAGGACGACGAAGACGAGGAAGACGACGACGAGTAGTCGTCCGGCAGGGTTGCCGACTTCCAGCAGGCCGGACGGCTCCGAAGAACCGGGGCAATCGAAGGAGGCTGGCGGTGTTCCACCGAAACCACCTAGGGCTATGGATCGTTCTAGCGGCGACCTGTCTATCTTTTTTCGGCGCCGGAGAGCGATCGGCATTCGCCTTGCAGGAGTCGAAGGCGGAGGAGCCGCCCGACAAAGATTCCGGCGAGTCGACTCAGCCCGACCATCAGGCTGGACAGACTGAATCCCAAGGTGAGGCCGTTCGACCGGAGCCGGCCGCGGCGCTTCGCCCGCGGCTGGAGGTGCACGTTCCCTCGGTGCGCGGGTTGATCGACGCGGCGAGACGATCTCGCTCCGGGGTCTTCGCCGCGGTGTTCGAAGAACTTTTCTTTGCCGGCACGGAGGATTCCGTGGACGTCGGCGCGGCCCTCGATCCGGCGGCCCTGCTGCAAGTCGTTGCGGATTGGCCCGACACTTCGTTGACCGTGTATGTTTTTGCGCCGGACGTCGAGGAACGATCGCGGTTCGCGGTTCAACTCGATTGGCCGATCGCCGATTTGCAACGGCGGATCGAGCTTGTGCTGTCGCATCCAGGCGTCGGCGGCGCGCTGCAAGGCGTCCGCGTCGGATCGACGGAGGCGGGCGGTTTCGACGTTGCGGTGCAAGGCCGCGTCCTCGCCCACGCTCTCTCAACAGGCGCTGCCCGTTCCCTCATCGTCTCCCACCGTGATCTGCCCGTTCCAAGCGCTCCGCCGCACGGCGTCACGGGGGCGGCGAGCGAATCCCGGCGGCTCCTGGCGGTCCACATGAACGTGGCCGGCACCGAGGCGGATAGCGGCGGGACGGTTTTGTCCACGTTCAGCTTCCTCACTTCGATTGGTTACACCGCCGAGGTTGGAGATGACGGACTCTGGCACGAGGACGTCACCGTGAATTGGCCGATGATCTCCGGCGTTGGCGTCAAGGCCATGCTGGGGCAGGTGAAGCAGACGTTCTACGTCCCCGACGAAGCGATGGGCGCGGTGGTGTTGAACGCCGCGATGGGGCCGGGAATGCTCGAAGGTCTGGTCGGTTTCGGCCCCCAGTTGGTGATGGAAGCGCCGGGACAGATGACCTTGGTCGGCGAGGGCGGGATCGGGCCGATCGTCTCCTCGATC
This sequence comes from Planctomycetota bacterium, assembly GCA_038043285.1. GTDB lineage: Bacteria > Planctomycetota > Phycisphaerae > UBA1845 > UBA1845 > JBBTCJ01. The sequence continues at coordinate 21,292 of JBBTCJ010000004.1, forward strand.
GATTCGGAGCTTTGCATCGCGCTGCTGCCGGGCGCCGGGTTTCTGCCCATGCCGGATGTGGTCATTCAGGCTCGAATCAAGAATGCCGACGCGGTCGTTGCCAAGCTTCGGCAAGCCGCACAGAAGGCCAACCAGGGCTTCCGCGAGCGAGAAATGCCCGAACCGTGGCACCACGAAAACCTCCGCGGCCGGAGCATCTTTTTCAATGACGGCAGCACGCGCATGCCCGGTGCGATCATGCCGCTGGTGCTCCGCCCGGTGCTCTTCACCACCCGTGAAAAGGACGCGAAGGACCGCGAACGGGATTTTCTGGTGGTAGCCCTGACGAGCACTTCGCCGTCGCGATTGGCGGCTCGCTGGCTGGACCTGCCGCGATCCGGGAAAGCACGCCGCCTGCCGAGCGTGCGGAAGGCCAACGGCCAGCTTTGGATCAACTGGGACGTTGCCTTCCGCACCATCAGCCCGTACGTCAACGCCGGCTGGGGGGCGGTCACGGGTCGCCCCCTGCTCTCATTGTCCAGGGACGTCGCGGCGCAGCTGGCCGACGCGCTGGTGACCGCCAAGGCTGGCTACGCAGGGCTGAGTTTGGAACACCAGGGGCCGGTTCCTGTCGGCGCCCTCTTGGTTCCGACGTTAGTCGGAATGGCCCTGGAGCCGGACGAGCGCGGCGGCAGCGACGTCGCCCGGGAGCGGCTGGCGTGTCAGCGACTGAAAGTTCTCCACCACCATGCGAAGCTGTTTCGCGCGGATATCGGTCGCTGGCCCGCTGAATTATCCGAGCTGGAGGGTTACGTCGATTTCGCGGGTAACCCAAGGTTGCTGATGCTGGAGGTTTCGACGAAACGGCGTTGGTCGGAATGGTTCAACCGGTTGTCCGGCGGCGACCGGGACAAGGAGCAAAAGGATGAACTCAACGACAGCCCCGCGGCGGAAGTGAAGACCAAGCACTTTGTGATTGAATGGGCCAAGGACTCCTGGCGGCTCGGCGTCACGCCGGGTGCGTTGGAGCACCTGGAAAGCCTGTACGTCGATCAAGACGGCGTCATCCATCGGGTGGAAAAGAAGACCGATAAACCAACTGGGAAGGAAGTGTCTTGGCGGCAAGACGTTGACGAGGAGGACGCGGCGGCGTTCGCGGAGAACGTGTTCGCCAACCTCTCACGCGGGTATGCCGCAGGCGGGCGCTGGCGCCCCACGCAGGAGCTTTGACCATGTCGCGCATTGCCATGTGCTGGATTCTCGGATTGACCTTCGGACTTCCGGTGTTCGCCCAGGAACCGACGAAAGGCGACGAACCAAAGAAGACCGAGGAACCCAAGAAGATGGACGAGCAGCAACCGGCCGCTGAGTCCGCGGGGGAGTCGAAGAAGGACGAGGACGCCGAGAGTCCGATTCCCAAGCTCGTCGAAGTGCGCCTCGACGAATACGTCGTCCCGGCACGGATGATCAATCTCCCCATTCCGGGCAAGACGCGAACCTTGCAGGACATCCTGGACCGCTTTGAAAAATGGTCCAAGGACGAGCGCGTCGGGGCCGTGCTGCTCAACGTCAGCAACCTGACGCTTCCGCTCGCCGACGTTCAGGAGCTTCGCGGCGGCCTCGCCCGACTGCACGACGCGAAGAAAAAGGTGTTCGCCTTCCTCAACGCTCCCACGCCGCAGGGTTACTTGCTGGCGAGCGCCGCGGACGAACTGGCCATACCACCGACCGGCGCCGTGGTCATCCCGGGACTCGGATCACTGTTCCCCTTCATGAAAGGGTACTACCAGTTGCAGGGATTGGAGTTCGAGGTGATCACCGCCGGGCGATACAAATATCCCGGATTCGTCAACTCCCGAGCGCCCAGCGAGTCCTTTCTCGAGGAGTTCAATACCATCCTCGACAGTTGGTACGGCGACTACCGCGACATGCTGGTCCACGGGAGGAAGTTGACCGCCGACCAGGCGTCCGCCGCCATAGACGTCGCCCTGTTCGACGCCCACGCCGCCCAGCAACGCGGACTTGTCGACCTGCTCGCGTATCAGGACGACTATCGGGAACAGGTTCTGAAACGCGAGAGAATGAGACGCCAGCGCGACGAAGACGACGGCCTGGGGCGGGTCAACTCGATCCAGGACTTGATGGAGTTGATCAACGAGACCCTGCGCCAGACGGAGGAGGCGCGGAAGGCCGTCGGTCCCAAGATCGCGGTGCTCCACGCCCGCGGTCCGATCATCGACCGCAATCTCGGGGCGGCCTACGCCTCGATGGTCATCTGCCGCGACGACTTCCGAAAGGTGGTGGACGAGCTTCGCCGCAACAAGTCGATCAAAGCCGTGGTCCTGCGCGTCGATTCGCCCGGAGGTTCGGGGTATGCGTCGGACGTGATTTGGCGGGCGCTTCGGGAACTCAACGAGGAGAAGCCGCTGGTGGTGAGCATGGGTTCGGTGGCCGGATCCGGCGGGTACTACATCGCCTGTCCGGCAAGGCGGATCTTCGCCCAGCCGACGACCATCACCGGGTCCATCGGCGTCATCGGCATGATGCAATGCGCGCAGTCGGCGCTCAACCGCATGGACTTTGAGATCACTCCGATGCAGCGCGGCGCCAGAGCGCTGCTCGGCGCGCCGCACCGCGAGTTGTCCAAGGAAAACCGGGCGTTCATCCAGGACTACATCAACAATTTCTACGGCATCTTCGTGGAGCGCGTCGCGGTGACGCGGCGAATCCCCGTAGAGCGCGTACGCGAGATCGCCGAGGGACGCATCTACACCGGTCGGCAGGCCAAGGATATCGGCCTGGTCGACGAACTCGGCGGACTCGAAGACGCCATCCGCTCGGCGCGGCAGTTGGCGGAAATCCCGCCCAGCGCCGAGGTGCGCATGGTTCACTATCCACGTCCCAGCAGCCTGGGAGAGATCTTCGAAAGCCTCGGCGCCATGGGCGTGCCGGCGGGGGTGAACGCCCTCCTGCGCCTGGCATCCGCCGCACCAGTGATGAGCTTCGATCAGCAACTGCTAACCTTCTCGGCGCGGCTTGAACCGCTGTGCTGGATGGCCATGCCGGACTTGTCGCCCTCGCCGACGATGCCGCCGGAGTTGTTGCAGCGGTTGATGACCGGGCCGACGCAGCCGCTGGGCGTGTCCGATCTCCTCCCCGCGCAGCCGGATTGATCCGTAACCGCTGGAACGCAGAGTGATAGTGCATCCTAGAACCCCTCGCCCCCACGGGGGGAGAGGGTAGGGTGAGGGGGTTTTCGGACGCACTCTTTAGTACCAGCTCCCGTTTCCGTCCGCCGATCGGCGGGACGTGGGGTCTGCCGCCGAACCGGCGACGATCAGTCGTCCTCTGCCCCCGGCGGCTTCCAACCTCACAATTGAACCGCAACGGGGACTCATTGCTGTTTCGCGGGTTTTTCCTTGTCGTCCAGACACCCGGGGTGTCCGTCTATGAGGTAGAGGGCGGCGGAGCTTGGAGGCCGACCTCGTGAATCCGCATTGAGGAGGATGCTTCCATGAAAACGATCACGATGAGCATGAGCCTAGGCGCCCTGCCAATCTTTCTGGCTGCCGGTGGATGTCTGGAGCGCAAAGAAACCATCCGCATTACGCCGGCCGGCGGGGTGACCATCGAGCTACAGTACTCCGGCGAACCGCAGGACTTCCAGGGCCCCGACGCCATGCCCAGTGAGGGCAGCGGCTGGCGCGTCGAGAAGCAGCGCAAGGTGCAGGAGGATGGCAAGGAGGAGATCATCTTGACGTCCCGGCGGACGTTTGAGCCGCGCGAAGACCTGCCGACCTCGTACGCCGCTAAGGGCGACCCGGATGCTGATCTGGCCGTGCTGTTTCCGACGACGCTGCGCCATGAGCGCCGCGACGACGGAGTGTACCTGCACTTCCGCCGTACCTACGCCGCCCGTCCGTGGGCGTACGTCAACTATTGGCAGGAGCAGCTTGTCGACGAGAACGTGCGAACGCTGGGCGAGAAGCCGCTGGAGACGCTGACCACCGAAGAAAAAATAACCGTTCTGAAAGCCTTCGCGGGGTTCGAATCCCTGAAAGAGTTGGAGTTCGCGCAGGAGGCGGCGCGGCGGCTGGAACCGGAAGCGAAGCCCGATCATTGGATGCGGGCCAGACAGGCCCTCTTGGACAGCTACGAGTCGACGGATTGGGACGCGACCGTCGCACGCCTGACTGCGTTGTCCGATGAAGAGGAGCGCTACCGAGTTTTCGAGGAGGAGTCCAAGGCCTTGTCCGACGCGGGGTTTCACGCGTTCGTGACCGAGCTTGCCGCGACGGCCCGGTATGGAAAGAGCGATGTCGAGCGATTCTCCCGCGAGTACGAGCGCGCGCGAAAGCGCTGGGCGATCACCGATGCCGTGGCCAACCACGCGTTCAGAATTCGCGTGTACCTGCCCGGCGAGGTCGTCGCGCAAAATGCCGACAAGATCGACGACGATGGAGCGGCCATCTGGGAGTTCGACGGCAAGGCCCTTCGGGATCGCGCGCACGAGTTGATGATTACCGCCAGGCTTCCGGTCTCCGGCAGCGGCAAACCGTAGCCAGGTGCGGAACGGAACGCGGCACGGGCTTCCAGCCCGTGAGGCTCCACGTGCGAGATGCCGGCCTCCAATGGCGAGCGAAGCCTGAACGTGACGACGCAGCAGATTGAAGCCTTTGAGCAGTACGCCCGCGAGGTCTACTCCTGGGCCTATCGCGTCCTGGGCCGACATCACGACGCCCTCGACGTGGTTCAGGACGTTTTTCTTCGGTGGAACGCCCAGTGCCGCGAGGGCGAACCGAGCCGGCCACGCGGATGGTTGAGACGAGTGACGCTGAATCGCGCCATCGACGTGCGCCGATCCCACCCGCGCATGGTGGAGCTTGATGCCCAGGCGGCGGAAGTGGCCGGCGCGCCGTCCGATGACCAAACATTGGACATGGAGCAGCTCCGCCGCGACCTGACCAGGGCCATGGGGCATCTGACCGACATGCAGCGGAGCGTCTTGGTGGCCAAGGTGTACGACGGGCTGACCTTCGCCGAAATCGCCGTCGAACATGATTTGGCGATTTCGACCGTGAAGACGCATTACCTCCGGGCGATCCGGTCGATGAGCGAATGCCTGGGTGCGAGATGGGCGGACGATCGGCCGTCCGAGGGGACGATGAAGCAGGTCGAAGGCGGTGATCCACAATGAAATGCGACGATTTCGAGATGCTGATGGCGGACGCACTGGGCGCGGAGCTTGCCGAGGCGGACCAATCTGCGTTTGAAGGGCACCTGGTCGTCTGTGCGAAATGCCGAGACGAGTACCGGCGGGGTCTGGCGACGCTCGGCGCGATGCGATCGTTGCCGGCGGGCGGGGGAATTCAAGCCGGGATACGAGACGACGTGCTTGGCCGACGACCGAGGCGAATTCATCTTGCTTCTCGGCGTTGGGCGGCGATCCGTTTCGCGGCCGGCTTGTTCGTCGCGTTCGGGATCGGATTCTGGGCCCATGGACGATGGGGCGCCGTGGAGTCTTCGCCCGGCGTAGTTCCGCCCGGTCACGGCGGTGAGCCGATCGCGACCGCACCGTTACGCGAACCCACAACCGCGGCGACGCTGCGTACGTCGCTCGCGATCGCCTACCGCGCCGGGCCGCCGCGCGGCGATCTGGCACTGGCCATGTCGGCGATGTTCGGTCGACGTCCGTGAGTGCCGCGACGATGTGGCCGGCGGACCGCATGCTCGCGTTTGGCGCCGGATCCGTCAGAGCAAGCGATGCGTAGGGCTTGTGATAACGCGGACACGCTCGGTCCTGCCCGCGGCGAACGTGCAAACGCAATCGCCTGCACCCTTCCAAGATGATGACGCGTGCATTGACGTAGGCCGACGACATGGGTCCGTGATAGTTCCGGCGGCACGCGAGCCGCCCCGAAGGGGCGCAGGCTTGTAGCCACGGGTG
>JBBTCJ010000005.1:0-10376 GCA_038043285.1 Planctomycetota bacterium
ACCGGTTGATCGTGGGCTGAAGGGCGAGGTAGCATCCTCCGTGTCCGTACATTTGAACGAAGTGAGCCAGACCGCTCCTGGGAAAACCGATCCCGCAGTAGAACAGGGCGCCATCTACGAAGAAGCAGTAATGCAGGCCGTCTTCAGTTTCGAATCGGTAGGTATGAAACTCATTGAGTTCCAGGCCGGTGAGGACGTCACCCCCTTCAAAGGAAACCGCCGTGTCACCAAAGATATCAAGCGAGTCTTGAATCTCCCGGTACCCAACGACGAACGACGCATAGCAGCCGCCTCCTCCAATCCACGGCACATTCGACGCAAACCCCCACTCCACCCAGAAGGGTGCTGGCGGAGGTTCTACGCCCACCGCGGCGATCTCCAGATCATAGTTGACATCGTCAAAGCCACCGAGCCACCGAAGCACGAAGTGCCCGTTTTCGACGGACTCCGTGCAAGGGCCATGACAGGAGTTGAACACTCGCCAACCCGCACCCACATAGGGCAGGACGTCGGCCGAGTACTCATAAAGGACTTCGTCGCCCAGCGCAGTTCGTCCGTGAAAAGCCGCGTTTGCCGTACAAGCGAGGACGACGAGCAGATGACGGAACGTGATCACAAGGCGACTCCCGTTCAACCTCAACCAACCCATTATAACCGCAACGCCGGTTCCGATTTCAGCGTGCGTAACTTTCGTCCTCAGCGTGACTTGCGCACCTGACGAGTGTCCTACTGTCCGCGATTCCGAAGGATATCGGTGGAGTCAATCGCAAGATTCAGTTCACCGTCGACCTCGGAGCCTACGAGGGGCCGCTGAACTCGGAATAGTCGCGCCGCAGAACGAAACACTCAACCTCTACGACGTACGAGAGCTCGTTTCCTTAGACGGCCCCACGCCCCCCATCGGTTCTCGGACTGCCTCGCCGACGTCGCGCTTCGTGGATTTTTGCTGCGAACACCCGAGCGGTCGCGCCTACGGCGTTCCCGTTTTGACGCTCCTTCAAGCTCGACTATCATCCGCCTTTGAGCCGCGAGAGCGAAAACATCGGAGGCAAGACGTGCCCGACAGCAAGACGCCCGACTTCTACAACGTCGACTCGCTTCTTTCCGACGACGAACGCCAGGTTCGCGACACGGTGGCCAAGTTCGTCGACGAACGCGTTCTGCCGATCATCGCCGACTGCTTTGAGCACGAACGGTTTCCGACAGAACTCATCCCGGAAATGGCCGAGCTTGGCCTGTTCGGACCGACCTTCACCGACTACGGCTGTGCGGGCCTCAACAACGTATGTTACGGCCTCATTATGCAGGAACTGGAACGCGGCGACAGCGGCGTCCGCAGCTTCGCCTCCGTCCAAAGCGGCCTGTGCATGTTCCCGATTCACGCCTATGGTTCGACCGAACAGAAGCAACGGTGGCTTCCGCAGATGGCCAAAGCCAAGGCCATCGGTTGCTTCGGACTGACCGAACCCGACGGCGGGAGCGATCCCGGCACGATGAAGACCTCCGCCGTTCAACGTGGCGGCGATTGGGTTCTCAACGGGTCCAAGATGTGGATCACCAGCGGAACCATCGCCGACGTAGCCATCGTCTGGACCATGACCGACGGCGGCGTCCGTGGCTTTCTCGTCGAAAAGGGGACGCCCGGCTACACCAGCCGCGACATTCCGCACAAGTTTTCGCTGCGGGCTTCCACGACCAGCGAACTTTTCTTCGACGGTTGCCGCATCCCCGACTCCGACCGCCTCCCGAAGGCCGAGGGACTTGGCGCCCCGTTGAGTTGCCTTACGCAAGCCCGTTACGGAATCGCCTGGGGCGGGATCGGCGCGGCGATGGCCTGCTACCGCGAGGCACTCGAGTTCTGCCGTCAACGCATCCTCTTCGACGAGGCGCTGATTCATAAGCAGCACATGCAGGTACGCCTGGCGGACATCCTGCGGCGGATCACCACGGCTCAGCTCCTCGCCCTGCAACTGGGGCGACTCAAGGACGCCGGAACGATGCATCATACTCACGTGTCGCTCGCCAAGTGGAACAACATCCGCATGGCCCTCGACGTCGCCCGTGAAACCCGCGACATCCTCGGCGCCGGCGGCATCAGCGTCGAGTGCTGTCCGATTCGTCACTCGATGAACATGGAGAGCGTCATCACCTACGAGGGAACCGAGACGATTCATCAACTCGTCGTGGGACGCGAAATCACCGGCGTAGCGGCGTTCTAGGGGTTTTCCATGGTCGATTGTTGATTAAGCCTCGTGCCACTGCTCTTGAGCAGTGGCCTTCGCGTCCGGGTGCCGCGCGGAAGCGAGTTGATGTGGTCTGATCAGAGCCGCGACCGTGAGGGAGCGGACCTTCCGACACCCCTTGCCGTTGATCAGAACCGCGACAGCATGGAGCGGTGTTTTTTCTTGATCCGTACCGCGACCGTGAGGGAGCGGACGGCTACCGCGGTAAGGTGACTCGCTCCCCCGACGCGCCTCGCCGCGCCATCTCCGGAAGGTGATCGACGCAGAGTTGCGACCAGGTCTCCATCGAATCGCGCAATCGATGCAACTCCTCGACGCCAAGGAAATCAAGCTGGGTGATCATCTGCTCCCGTTTGTTGACGGAAGGAGTCGCAAGTTCCCAGTAGTGGACGATGCCCAGGTGCACTCGGCCCACCTCCGTGGAATCGTCATTGAGCAAGGCGACAATGGTGTCCGTGTAGCCACTCGCCACAGACACCTCTTCGTTGACCTCACGTTCCACTCCGGTGAGATACGCCTCGCGTGAGTAGCCGGCGAGTTGGGAAAACAGCGGCAGGTCATCGGCAGGATTGATGTGCCCGCCGATACCTATGGACCGATTGCCGACCAGCCTCTTTTCTCCACCCTGTTTTCCTCGAACGTAACTCAGATACTTGCCTTGCGAAGCCATCATAACGTAGGGGATCAATTGTTTGTGCGTGGCATCGACTTCCGCCTCCGCCCTGGGCATGAAGCGCGCGACGCCCGGCGCGAAGATCCGCGAAAGAAAACGCTCGGTGTCAAACGTGACGCCCTGGAACATGCCCGACTGCTCCAGAACCGTCCGCTCGATCGCCAGAACTTGCTCTTCGGGCGTCATCCCGTCCTCCTCGATCGCGTCAACGAATACCGGCCCGGTTCGCGCCTCATTCCCAACGCGAGCCTACGAGCAGTGCCCGTTCGACTCGTAATCGGCGATCTTCCTTAGCCGCCGATCGTGCCGCCCGCCCTCGTAGTCGGTACGAATCCACACATCCACGACGCGGCGCATCAGTTCGTCGCCGATGAGATCAGCCGGCAGGCAAAGCACGTTGGCGTTGTTGTGGCGGCGCGACATTTCGGCCGTGAGTTCATCGTGACAAAGCGCCGCCCGAACGCCGCGCACCTTGTTGGCCATGATGGACATGCCGATGCCGGTTCCGCAAAGGAAGATGCCCCGCTCCGAGTTTCCCGCTGCGACCGCTTTCGCCCCAGACAGGGCATGGTCGGGGTAGTCGCAACTGGCCGGACTTTCGCAGCCGAAATCCACCACCGAGTGCCCGGCCGTCTGCAGGAAAATCTTGATTTGTTCCTTTGCCCGATATCCCCGATGGTCGCTAGCGATCGCCACCTTCATAGGACGACCTCCCTGAGTCTTTCCCGCAATCCGCGTTCAAGAACCGCCGCGCAACGCTCATAGTCCTCTTCCGATCCACCGAAAGGATCGGTCACGTCGTCATCGTTCAGAAGCATCGCCACGCGGTCGGAGTTCGCGGGCGCCAGCCTTTCCACGGTCTTTAGATGGGCCTGCGTCATCACGAAAACGTAATCGGCCTGCCCAAGCAAGTCCGCCGAAAGCGTGGCCGCCGAATGGTCGGACAGATCGACGCCGCGTCGCGCCATCACCGCCTTCGCGTTCGTCGCCGCTCCACCGAGTCCCCCCGACGTTCCCGCCGACTCCACCAGGATCCCGCGATCCGTCAGGTCGCCGGCGCGGCATCCCAGCCGCTCGGCGATCAACTTTCGCGCCAACCCCGCCGCCATCGGACTGCGACAGGTGTTCCCCGTGCAAACGAACAAGATACGGAGGATCGCCATCCGCTGCACCACGCCGGCATCCAGCACCCCCTCGCGGATCATGGAGTATCCCGCGGCCCTGACCCGCACGATCGTCGAACCCTTTGCAAAGCGAGTGGTCCCGCCGTCTAACAACAGGTCGATCCGACCTTGCAGCCCTCCCAGCACCTCCTGGGCATCACGCGGCGGCGGCTCACCGGCTGCGTTCGCGCTACTGGCGACCACCGGGGCGTCAACCTCACCCAGCAGCGCCAACGCCGTGGCCTCGTCCGGACACCGCAGACCTACCGTCTGCTCATAATAGATCGCACCGGCCGTTGCCGGGTTCCTCCCCTCCAGCACCGGCGGCGTCACCGACGATGGAACGTCGAGAATCAAAGTGACGGGTCCAGGCCAACCCTTGCGCGCGAACCGCTCGGCCAGGCCCGGCGGATCGGGAACGTACAGACGCATGGCTCCGGGTGACCCGATATGGACCGTCAACGCCTTCTCGGCCGCGCGGCCTTTAACGTCTCGCAAACGCGCCACCGCCGCGGGCAAGTCGGCACGAACGCCGATTCCATACACCGTCTCGGTTGGGAAGGCCACCAGCCCGCCGTTGCGCAACACGTCCGCGGCGCGACGAATTGCCTGTCGATCGCGCCGCGTCGCGTCGACCCGAATCACCTCCGTGGCCATGCGAGCATTCCTCCACACGAGCCTACGGGTTCCGACCATCGGCGTCAACGTGATGACTTGAGCCAGCGGCTTTCTCCACCTCCTCAACCGCGATCCGCGGGCTGCCCGCCCGCGAGGGCATCCTCAATCGCCGTCTTGCGCAGCATCCCCATCGTCCGGCTACCCGGAGGAACGAGACGCCGCCGGAGCACCAGACCGCCGAAACCATGCACTCCCTTGCAGTCCCAGCAACACCGCGACGATCGGCTCTCCCGGCGCGCGGTACCGAACTTGCACGTGGGTCAAACAATACATGAGCGAGAACAGGACAATCATTCCCCAAAGCCATTTCCGGGAACCGTCCGTCGCGCCGCCCATCGCGCAAAGCACCATCAGCGCTGCGGTCTCCACCAGCAGGAACGCCATCACTCCCCTTCGCCAACCCGCCGCCGGGATGCCGCTTTCCCCAGGACGGGAGTGAGAGAACGCCGTGCCCGCCCAGTAGTCCACGGCGCGCACGGCGATCAGCCTCGCCAGGCGCATCGGGTCCGCCTTGATCGCTTCCACCGCCTTCTCACCGCACTCGCCGACGAACTGACCCTCGCCGACCTTGGCCAGGTGACGCTGAACGTCGGCGTTGAGCAGCGGAAATTGATTCGTGTACACCGCCCCGCCCTCGCCTTCCGCCTCGGGGCAAACGCCCAGCCAGACCTCCAACATGAAGCCGCCGCGGACATAGATCCACTTGTCAAAGTGATGGTGATTCCGCAGAGTCCAAGGGAGAATAGCGATCATCCAGCCCAGCACGCTCGCCGCCACCAGAATAACCGCCGCCCGCGTCGACGACCCTCCGTCGCGGACGATCGGCCAAAGCACCAGCAGCGGGTATGCGATCGTGAGGGCCGGATTCAGCAACGCCAGCAGTCCCAGCCACAATCCAAACCCTAGGAATGCCGCTGCCCTCCTTCGCCGCGCTCCAAGCACGACCGCCAGCCATAGCGTGATCGACACGCCGAGAATCAACAGACTGGTGTCCCAGATGAGTTCCGCGAATCCGATCAGCGTGGGGTTGATCGCCGCGATGATCGCCGCGATCCAGCCCGCCACCCCACCGCCCAACGACCGCGCGGACAAGAACACGAACACCACGGCCAGCGCCGACGCAGCACAGTTTGTCAGGTGCAGCACCGCATTGGCGGAAGACGTGTCGACGCCCAGGAGTGCGTACACGCACGCACAGAACGCCGCGTACCCCGGTGGAAGCAATGCCGAAGGCCGGAGGTCCACGGTTTCCAGCAGCAGCGGGCTGACCAACGTCCCGTGGCTCAGCAGCCCCTGCCCGGCGTAAATGTATTCACGATAGTGCTCCGATGTCCGGCCAAAGGTTCCACGAGCGACCAGTACCCCCAGGCGCAGCCCAAACGCCGCAAGGAAAAGCACGATGAGCCAACCTCGATGCGAACGCTGCATGGCGATGGTATATCGGTCCTTGCGGCGTAAAACGCCGACTCAACTCCAACAAGCGATGCCGCGCATCAGCAAGCGACATGCACAGGCTCAGGACCGGAGGGAGTCTCCGTGCCGGCGCTTTCGCCGAGCGAATTGAAACAGGATCACAACCAAGGCCGCCGCCGACAACCCGATCAGCGACGTAAGTTTGTCGCCCGAAGTTTCCGCCTGCGGGACTTCCACCCCCCCGACGCGAATCTCCAATCCATCGGCGAATTGCACGATTGCCTCGCCTCGGCCGCGCTTGGCCCCGCCCGCGGCAAGCTGCATCCCGAACTCACCGCTCCGCCCGGGCGCAAGCCCCTGCTCCGCGCCGGAGGCAGAGGCCGCGCACCAACCAGCCTGCACTTTCACGCCGACTCCGACCAGCCCGCTGCACGCCGTGGACCAGCCTTGCGGTGCGAAAAAGACGCTCGCTCGGAAGTGCGGAATCTTGATACGCAAGATCGGCTTTGTGGAACGGTTCATGACCGTCCAGGAATAGACTTGCCCCGACGCGTCAGCGCCGCCGGTGATGGAAACGTCGGACAGCTCGCCTCTCGCCGTCGCGACGAACAAGGCGAACGCCGTGCCGGCAAACCAACACCATCTGTAGGGTTCCCGCCGCGCAGCCACGCTGGTCAACGCTTCATCGTCTCGGGGTTTCGTAACGACAGCCGCGTGAGCGCTCCGAACGCCTCCAACGTCACGTCCGGCGCCTTGTCGTATCCACCCTTGGCCACGGTCTCGGCGTCGCCCACCGCGAGAATCACCAGGTGATCCGGGTGCAGGTACTTCTGCGCCACCCGCTGCACGTCGGCCGGCGTCACCTTCTTGAGGTTCTCAACGTAGGATTGCCAGTACTTCGGATCTCGACCGGTGTACTCATCGTTGACGTACGTACCCAGGACGGTCATTTTCGACTGAAATCTCTGCGGAAAACTCTCCACGTAGAACTTCACGGTATTGTCCACGTCGGCCTGCGAAGCCGTCTCGTTCCGCAACCGGACCATCTCGTCCACCACGATCTTCGTCGCGTAGGCGCAGGAGTTGCTCTTGCTTTGGAACCACGCACGGAACTCGTCCGCGTAGTACACCCCCTGTCCGAAGCGGCTCCCCGTGTTGTAGGCCAACCCCTCGTCGGATCGGACCCGCGAAACCAGACGCGATTGGAACCCCGACGCCCCCAGAATCCCGTTCATCACCTGGAGCGCGAACTCATCCGGCGTGCCGCGCAGGCAGCCAAGGTGCCCGATCGACACCCGGCCCTGATTGACCTCCTCCTTGTGAACCACGTACACGCCCGGCTTGGGTTGGTGCGCGGGCGCCGGGAACGTCTTCGGCGCGGGTTCCCCGGCCGGCCAACCGGAAAACGCCCGCTCCAGCTTTTCCAGAATCGCTGCCCGCTCGAAGTCTCCCGATACGGCGATCATCATGTTCGCCGGGTGTATGTACCTCTGATGAAACGAAATGAGATCCTCCCGTGTGATCGCGTTGATCGTACCCGGCGCCGCGTACTGATTGCTGAAGTGCTCCTCGCCGAACATCAGGAAGTCCCACTCGCTCCGCTCGATTGCCGCCGTCGAATCGTTGCGCCGCTTCATGTTCTGGAGCTGACGCTCCTTGGCCAGGCGAAGCCGCGTCTCGTCAAACCGCGGATAACGCAGCACGCCGGTCAGCAGTTCCAACCCCGCGTCGATGTCTTTGGAAAGCAGCGATATCCCGGCAGCCCCGCTCGTCCCGCCGATGGACGTGAACAACTGCGCCGCCAGGAACTCGATCCGCTCGTCCAATTCCTCCGGCGACAGATCCTGCGTCCCGCCGTCACGCATTTGTTCTCCGGTCAATGACGCCAGCCCGGCCTTGCCGGGCGGATCGAAGGCCGACCCCGCCCGCAGCGTGACCGTCAGGTCAAACGTCGGGAGCATCCGATCCTCGGCAACGTAGACCACCATGCCGTTGGAGAGCGTTACCCGAAGCTCCTCGGGCTTCGGCAACTGGAACTTCAAGTCCGAATACGTCAGCTCCTTCGGATGCCCCGGAATCAAAGACGGCGTCTCCGCCGCCAGCGGACCGACCGTCGCACCCACGAGCCATAGTCCGATCCACCTCATTCGCGCGCGCATGTCACTTCGACTCCTTGTTGGGGGCTTCGAGTTCCGCCGCCCGGGCCTTCAACGCCTTGAGCATGATCTCCAACACGACCCGCTGCTGTTCGGGCGCCTGACCCGATTCCAACCCCTTCGACATCATCTCGATCTGAGCCTTCAGCTTCTCGCCGTCCTTCTGCTCCTTGATCCGCTGCAGTGCCGCCTTCACCTGCGCCTGGGCCTCGGCGGGAATGCCGGCCAGCGCCGCCGACAGGTCCGCGTCACCCGATCCGCCGCCCCCCTCCTTCGTGCGGTAGATGGCCACGGTCCGTGTCTTCGGGTCGAGGTAGGCCTTGACCACGCGGCGAACGTCGTCCGCGGTCACCGCCAACATCCGCTTGGGCCCCTCGTTGAGGTGCTCCCACTTGTACCAGGTGTCCAGCAACGCCAACTGGAACATCAATCCCGTGTTGTTGCGGATCCGCTGGATGGAATCAGCAAGCACCTGGTTCTTCACCTTCTGTAGTTCGTACTCGGTGATCTCGCCGGCGCCGAGCCGGTCGACCTCCTCGACCAGCATCCGCTCCACGTTCTCCGGCGTGTTGCCCTCCTTGACCGTGGCCGCGACCTGAAAATACCCCGCGTACTTCTGCGTCGAATTGGCCGCGAAAGGCTGACCGATGGCAGCCTCCTCCTTGGCAATCAACCGCTTGTAGAGCCGCCCGGTCTTGCCCGAAAGCAGCTGAGACGCCACTTCCAGCGCGGCTTCATCCGCGTGACCCACCGCCACGCCCCGGTAGCGCAACGTGACCCGCGGGTTCGACTCCGCCTCACCGTTCAATCGCCGCTCGGCCACGGGCATCGGCTCCTCGGTGATCACCGGCTTGGGAGCCTGTTTGCCCCGTGGAACGCGCCCGAAATACTTCTTCGCGTAATCCACGACCTTGTTCGAGTCGAAATCCCCGACCAGCACCACCCGCGCGTTGTTCGGAGCATAGTAAATCGCATAGAAATCGCGGCAGTCCTGGGCGGTGATCGACTCCACTTCCGACGCCCATCCCAGCACCGGGATTCCGTACGGGTGCGCCTGCCAGAACAACGCGTCGAACGCCTCGTCGAGCCTGCCCGTCGGCGTGCTTTCCACCCGCAGTCGTCGCTCCTCGCGAACGTTGTCGCGCTCCGTGTAGTATTCCCGCATCACGCCGTTCTGCATTCGGTCGGATTCGAGCCAGAAAAACAACTCAAGCTTGTTGATCGGCAGTTGCACGAAGTAGATCGTAAAATCGTCCGACGTGCCCGCGTTAAGCCCCGCGCCGCCGTTGGTGGTGTACAGGCTCGACAGTTCGTCCTTCTTGATGAACGCCTTGTGCTTCTCGGCCAATCCGTCGAACTCCCGCTTCATGGCCGCGTATTCCGCCGTCCATTGGTTGGGTTCCAGAACGTCGGCGATCTCGCCGCGGCGCTTCATCAACCGCATCTTGTCCATCTCCGCGTTCATCCGCTCGCGGAGTTTTTCTTCCTGTTCAATCAGCACATTTTCGGCCTCGTAGTCCGTCGTGCCGATGATCCGCGATCCCTTGAACAGCATGTGCTCGAACATGTGGGCGATGCCGCTTGAGCCCCGCGGATCGTTGACCGAACCCACGTCATACACCACGCACCCGGCGAACACCGGCTGCTCGTGACGCTCCACGAGGATCAACTTCAGCCCGTTGTCCAGCGTCTCAATCCGCGGCTCTATCACTTGAGCCGGCGCCGTTTCGGCGACGGCGAAGAATCCGCACAGCGCCGCGATGACCGCCCGCGTGGTCCACACCCGAATACCCTTGTTCATGGAACGCCTCCTGGTCCGTGCCGTTGTGTTGACCAACGATGAGGTCGAACTCTAGACCCTGGGGTCCAGCTTGGCAATCGTCCGAACCTGCACCGCGCCCGGGTGGCCCATCCATCGCGAAGCGATGGGTGGCGTCACGATGATCGAGCGCCGAATGCGCCGGGTGGCCCATCCATCGCGAAGCGATGGGTGGGGTCACGATGATCGAGCGCCGAATGCGCCGGGTGGCCCATCCATCGCGAAGCGATG
>JBBTCJ010000006.1:0-55677 GCA_038043285.1 Planctomycetota bacterium
TGTCGCACATGATCATGCAGCACTCGGCGTCGGCGAGCATGGAACCGGTTCCGACGGAATCGAAGTCGAACTGGTAGAACTCTCGGAACCGTCCGGGACCGGGTTTCTCCATGCGATAGACCGGCCCGACCTGGTAACGCCGGAAGGGACGGGGAAGCTGCGGATTCATGGCCACGTAGCGCGAGAGCGGCGCGGTCAGGTCGTAGCGCAGGGCCACCCACTCGTCATCCTCGTTGCGAAAGGCGAAGACGCCGCCGTCAGGCTGATCGGCTTCGGGGAGGAATTTGCCGAGCACGTCGAGGTATTCCAGGGCCGGCGTTTCGAGGGGGGAGTATCCGTAGCGCTCGTAGACCTCGCGGATGCGGGCGATCATGCGATCGCGGGCAAGCACCTCCGTGGCGGAGATGTCACGGAAACCCTTGAGTCGTCGCGCGGGCGTTCGTTTCGGTTTGTCGGCGCTTCCACTCATGAGCATTCCGTGGCGCGCGACCTTCCGCGCCGGGTGGGCAGTCTAGCGATGCCCTTCGCGCTGTCTAGCCGATCGGCGCCGCTATTCGTCATTCTCCGGGCGGAGAGGAGATTGGCTCCTCGCCGAACAGTCGGCATGGGCTGCAGTCTCGCCCACGACGAGGACCATCGGCGGCTGCAGACCTGCTTGGTCGGCTTGTTCCGCGATCATGCCAAGCGGTCCCGCGACCACCCTCTGGTCCGGCAAAGTCGCCCGTTCCACGCACGCCGCCGGAGTGGTTGGCAACCAGCCGTCGTCGAGCAACCGGCGGGTCAACTCGGCCAAACGGTCTCGGCCCATGAGAAGCACAATCGTGTCCGCGACGGGGATCCGCATGGTGCAGTCGCCGGTCTCCGCCGCCTCGGCCGTCAGAACGGCAAACGATCGAGCGACGCCGCGCAGCGTGACCGGGATGCCGCAGGCAGCCGGGGCTGCGATGGCGCTGGACACGCCGGGGACCACGACGCAATCGATTCCGGCGTCGCGGCAGGCTCGCAGTTCCTCGAAGCCGCGACCAAACACGAACGGGTCACCGCCCTTGAGACGGACGACGGTTTGTCCGCGGGCCGCGTGTTCGATGAGCAGGCGATTGATCGTCGGCTGCCGCGAGGTCCGGTCCCCGCGGCGTTTTCCGGCGTCGATGATCTCCGCGTCCGGACGTGCCTGTGCGAGCAGTTCACGGACCACGAGGCGGTCGTGAATCACGACGTCGGCGCTTCGCAAGAGCGCCTGGCCGCGTACCGTAATCAACCCCGGATCGCCCGGTCCGGCACCGACCAAGTACACGATGCCCGACGGTCGCATCATGCCCAATCCTCCTGGCAACCCTCTCGCATCGTGAGGCGATCGTCGAGGGGCGTAGCTTCGGGAGCGATGGCGGCATGGCGCCGTCGCATGGCGGATCGGGCGAGGTCGATCACGACGTTGGCCACATCAGGATCGATCCCCAGCGGGCGATCGACGATGATCCGCCGCGAGCTGGATTCGACGCTCCGTGGCAGCGCGGAGGACGCATTTCGCGCAATTCCCAACCGGCGTGGGACGTCCCCTATCCCGTGCGCCCCGGCGCCCAGCAGAAAGGGTAAGACCACCACGAAGGGTTGGGTTGTTCGCCGCACGGCGGTCTCCAGCGGCGGATGGTCATCGAGATAGGCCGTGACGGCTTGGGCGCATCGCCTTTGATCGACCAGCTTCTGGGCCAAATGTTCCGTGCTGCCGCGACTTCGCGCGTGGCGCGACGTACCGTGCCCGACGACGATCACCGACGTCTGCGATGCCACGGCGTCCATGCGACGAATCATCCTGCTCAGACGCTTCGCGGCAACCCGCACCATTCCCGGGTGCGTCCCGACGGGCTTGGTGAGGGCGATCTCAGCCTCCGCGTAGCGAGCGTTCTTACGCAGCTCACGCGGGAGCACGACGCCGGAATAGTATCCGGCGGCGGCCATCAGCGGTACGACAATGATCGTCGCGCCATGCAGGTTGCCGAGTACTTCGGCAAACCGTGGCTCGCCGTGATGGAACGCGGCAACAGCTTCGTCGAAACCGAGTCGCCGGCCGGCGTCCGATGCCAGCGACCGCACCGCTTCGTTGACGGATGGTTGCTGCGCGGAACCGTGGGCAGCCAGAACCAGTGCGGTACGCATCACGCGACCGCCTGGCGTTTGAGCCGAACACTGTTGGGATGCTTGACCTGGCGCATGGCGGGAACGGGAGAAGCGTAAGCGTTCCTGGTGAGTCGTCGCGCGTTCCTCGTTGCGGGATCCAAGATCGCGCAGGCTGAAGTCCCCCTCTTGGGAAGGGAGAAACTATTACGTTGGAAGCAGTGAACCATTCCCGCGGCCATCGACAACACGGTCCCTATCATCGTCCAAGCGTGACCTGCACCAGTTCCAGGGTCGGGGTTTCGTCGCCGGTGATGGCTTGGCGACGCTGCGTTCGACCGAGTAGCCGTTGATAGAACTCGCTGAAGCTCTCGTCATTCCGGCGACCGCTTGCCCAACTTTCCAAGAGCGGGCGGAGCGTGGGAACCAGGTCCGCGGTCGCAACGTCGTCCGCGAGGAGATCGACGACACGGTCACCGCCCAGTCCGCCGCCGACGTAGACCTGGTACACCCCGGGTCGTCGACCGACGAAGGCGATATCCGCGGTATAGGGCCGGGCGCAGCCGTTGGGACACCCGGTCATCCGAAGCGATATCGGAATGTCCCGCAGGCCCAGGGCGGTAAGCGCGGCCTCGAAGGCGCCGACCACCGAGGGCATAAGTCGTTCAGATTCCGCCATCGCAAGCCCACAGGTGGGCAGCGCCGGACAGGCAATCGAATGGCGTCGAGCGGCCGACAAGCGCTCCACTGCCGCAACCCCGTGATCGTCGAGGATGCTTCCCACATCCGCAACCGCTGCGTCCGTCAGATCGGTCAGAAGCACGTTCTGATGCGGCGTCAAAGCGATTCCTGCCCTGTGTCGCCCCACGATCTCCCGCAGCGCCGATTTCATTCGCACCGGCCCGTCATCTTTGATTCGCCCGTTGGCCACGAACACGCCGTGAAACCTGCGGCCGTCGCCCTGGGCGTGCGTCCCAAGGTGATCGTGCGAAACGGGACGCGGGATCGGGCGCCAGTCCTCCAGCTTGAACGAGGCTCGGCGTCGAAACTCATCCCGAAAGCGATCGATGCCCCATTGGTGGATGACGTATTTCAGCCGCGCGTGGCGGCGGTCCGCACGGTTTCCGTGGTCGCGGAACACCGTGGCGATCGTGCGTACGGCCTCCACGGCGTCGCCGGGTCGAACGAATCCGAGCGGTTCGGCCAAACGGGCGATGGTGTCCTCCTTGCCGTGCGTCATTCCCATGCCGCCGCCGACGACCACGTTGTAACCGACGACCGAACCGCCCTCGACCATGGCGATCAGTCCGGCGTCGTAGGAGTAGATGTCGACGCAGTTGTCGTCCACCAGCGATACGCCACACTTGAACTTGCGCGGCAGGTACGTGCTCCCATAGAATGGCTCCTCCTCCTGGGTCGAGGCGACCTTTTCGCCGTCGAGCCAAATCTCGTGATAGGCGTTGCTCCGCGGGCGTAATTGAACGGCCAATTCGCGCGTGACGCGCCGCAGAACGGCATGAGCTTCGTCGCCCAGCGGTGCGGGACAGCCCATCACGTTTCTGGACACGTCGCCGCAGGCGGACAGCGTGGTCAGCAGCGTCTGGTTGATTGCCGCGATCGTCGCCTTGAGATTCTTCTTCAGCACGCCGTGGAGCTGGAACCCCTGCCGCGTGGTGACGCGAAGCGTTCCGTTGGCGTATTGATCGGCGAGTGCATCGAGGGCGAGGTATTGGTCGGCGGTCACGATTCCACCGGGAATCGCGCAGCGGATCATGAAGGTGAAGGCTTCTTCCTCGCCCCGCTTGCGGCGCTCGTGACGAAGGTCGCGGTCGTCCTGCTGGTAGCTGCCGTGGAACTTGAGGAGTCCCTCGTCCTCCTTGGTGAAATGCGTTGCGTTGGATGCCAACGTCTCGGCGATGGTCCCGCGGAGATTCCGGCTGTTCCGCTTGGCGGCCTCGACCTTGGACTCGCTTTTTTCCGGTGTCCCGGTATCGTCAACCACGTTGAGTTCCCCCGTCGCAGGAGCCAGAAATCCCCAAACGCCGGGGTCCGGCTCCGATTTGATCATCGATGCCGATTGTTCAATCGGCATTCGGCAGTCGCCAATCGTCAATCCCTAGATTCCCGCGCCGCCGTGCAATCCGCACTCGGTCTTTTCCGATCCCGCCCAGCGTCCGGCCCGGGAGTATTCGCCGACCTTCGATCCCTCGACCGGATTCGTACAGTGCGTGCATCCGACCGTGGGGTAGCCTCGCTCGTGCAGCTTGTTGTAGGGCACGTGGTGCTTCTGGATGTACTCCCAAATCGGCCCACGTTCCCAGGTCGCCAACGGGCTGATCTTGAGCACCTGGTACTTCCAGTCCCAGTCGATGACACGAAGGCTCATCCGGGTGCCGGACTGCGATTTTCGCAACCCGGCGATCCACACGTCGGCCTCGGCCATCACAGGGTACATCGGATCGACCTTGCGAATCTGGCAGCAGAGGGTCGGGTTGTGCTTCCACAACTCCGGACCGTATTTCTTCTCCTGCTCCTCCGGCGTCAGCGTCGGTCCACGGTTGACGAACTCCAGGTGCGGATAGCGCCGCACCATTTCGTCGCGCAGGGCGTACGTTTCCGGGAAAAAGAACATGGTGTCCAGGTAGACCACGGTCAGCGGCTTGGTGTGCCGCGCGTACATGTCGATCAGTGCACAGCCCTCCATGCCGAAGGACGTCGTCATGATCATCCGCTTCGTGGCGAATCGCGCGAAGGTCCACGCAATCAGTTCCTCGGTGGGCGTGTTTTCGTCTACCGGTAAACGCAGGTTGATCGGTTCGAGGTTGGCCTCGTGCTCCGCGCGGATGCCCATGTCCCGATAGATTTCCAGTTCCACGACTGCCCAGCTCCTCTCTCACCGATAAACGCCCGATACCTTTTCCGCCCCCGGAAACAAAGCGGCCCGCGGGAACGTTCCCACGGGCCGCGATCGTTTGTCTTGATCCTTGCGCTGGTCGGCGCTCTCCCGTTAGGACGTTCCCCTCGGCGTCGCCGAGGTACAACAACAGGAGCACGCGCAACAATGCACACGGGCGACGGTAACGAACCGACGCATGGCACGGTTCAAGAGGTATGCCCCCGTGTGACTCATAGGCTCATTCTATGCGATTTCGCTCCTCCGGGTCAAGGGGAATGGTGCGCTGGCGCATGGCTGGTTCCAAAGCCTTAGCGGTCGATCGAAGTGCATAGAAAACCGCTCCAGAGGTCACTCCGGAGCGGTTGTAGAGCCTGTTCAGCATCGACGAAAGGAACTACGCCCGCCGGCGGTTGACGAAACCCGCGATCCCCAGTCCCAAAGCCGCGAGGACGGCGGCGCCGGGAAGCGGAACCGGTGGCGGCGTGCCCGGAACGGCAAGGTCGGAAAGACCGTTCGTGCCGATGCCCTGATAACGGATGCCGAAGCTGTAAAAGCCCGCGTCGGTCGATAGCTCGGTCATAAACGCGTTCTCAATGAGCGAATCATTGTTCAAGCCAGTCCCGGCGATGTTCAGCGTGAACGTCGTTATGTCGTTGCTGTCGCTGGTATTGGTGATACGCGGGCCGCTACCGACGCCGTCGGTAATAAACGAGTTGGAACTGCTGCTGTTCATCACGCCGAAGTCAAAGTCGCCCGCGGCATTCGGAGTCTTGATACCGTCGCTGGCCCACTTGGAGTACCAGCCGCTTTCGTTGCTCAGCGAGTTCTCCGGGATGGCAGACGAGTTCGGTGAGCCGATGCCCACGACGCTTCCGCCGTCGGTCACGCCGGCGATCGACGTGAACGACGTTCCGCCGATGGTTGGAACGTTGAAGGCGTAACCGCTGATGCGCCCGTCGACGGTAGTGGTGTTCTCGATGGCGATGGTGATTGCTGCGGTTGTGGCCGACGTGCTCGTGTAGGTAAACGAGACGTGGCCCGTCACGCCTGTGCCCGCAAGTCCGAGCACATCAAACTGAACGGTTGCATTCGCAGCCGATCCGGCCAACAGCGTCACGAGTGATGCCGCAACGGCAGGAAGTCTCTTACGCAACATGTTTTTTCCCCCCAGCTCCCGCTACCCCAAAACGCGCCGCGTGCTTGGCCCGATGCAGCCGCGAGGCATCATGCTTCCCAGACGACGATTGTAGTTGAAGCAGCAAACGGCGTCAACGTTGAATCGTCTGATTTGGTATTTAGCGAGGCTATCGGACCGCGAGCTACAATCACGAATCACGGCGGCACGGGCGGGCATCCAGAAAACCAGGGGCCAATAAAAGTCGTAGTTCAACGGTCGATTGAAGCGCGAGCCTGTGCATTGTTGAGCCTGCCAGCCGCGAGTACGATCCGATAAGCGGGTACTTCGGTCTTGTCCGCTTGCGACCGGGGCGTGAAAACAGCGAGAACGGGGAAGCGGGGAAGGCACGCATGATGGATGTGGAGGCCGTACCAGCCGCGCCGCGGTTGCGCCTTGGCGCCTCCATCGATTCCTTTGTGGGGGTGTGGTCGGTCCTGCACACTCGTGCGCGGAATGAGAAAGCCGTGGCGGCGGAGTTGGAACGGGCCGGCGTGCAGCATTTCCTTCCCCTCGTTCGGCATCGCCGGACGTACGGAGGGAAGGTGCGGCGGGTCGAGATCCCGTTGTTTCCGGGTTACGTTTTTCTGTGTGGTGACGACTCATCTCGGCTTGCGGCGTTGAAGACCAACCGCGTGGCGAACGTTTTGGAAGTCGCGGACCAGGCACAACTCCAGGCAGACCTTCTGCAGATCTACCGCGTGGTCCACAGCGACGAGCCGGTGGACCTTTATCCGCGGCTGAAGCGCGGGGCGAGATGCCGCGTGCACAGCGGGACGCTCGCGGGGTTGGAGGGCGTGGTGGTTCGTCGACGCGGACCCTGGAGGGTCTACGTCGCGGTCGAGTTCCTGGGACAGTGCGCCGAGCTGGAGATCGACTCGGCGATTCTCGAGGTCGTCGAGTAGCCGAATGGTCCCCTTCGCTGCGCGAAGAATGGGGCACCAAGATTGAGCGGATTGCCGATTAAAGGCGTCGCCGGCCATTCGCCGCGCGAGGGATGGAGTGCTTCGCAGCGCGCCGCCGCCGCCGTGCTTTCGCATTCAGCATTCAGCGTTCATTTCGTCCACTGATCCAACCATGCGAGGACGGTCTCGTGCCAAAGGATGCTGTTGTGCGGCTTGAGCACCCAGTGGTTCTCGTCGGGGAAGTGGAGGAACTTGCTGGGAACGCCGCGCCGTTGCAGGGCGGTGAAGGTCGATAGACCTTGCGTATCGACGACGCGGAAATCCTTGGCCCCGTGGATGACGAGCATCGGCGTCTTCCAGTTCTTGACGTAGTTGATCGGGTTGTGCCTCTCGTAGTTTTCAGCATGGTCCCAGGGCGTGCCCAGGTGGTCCCATTCGGGGAACCAAAGCTCTTCAGTGTCATAGTAGGCGGCGCGCTCACAAAGATTGCCGTCATGGGAGACGAGGCAGCGGAAGCGGTCGGGCCAGTTGCCCGCGATCCAGTTGACCATGTATCCGCCGAAGGAGGCGCCAAGGGCGGCGACGCGGCCCCCGTCCATCCACGGATATTTCGCCAACCCGGCCTCAAGTCCTTTTTTCAGGTCTTCGAGCGGTTTGCCGCCCCAGTCGCCGCGGATGGAGTCGGTAAACGCTTGGCCGTAGCCGGTTGAGCCGTGGAAGTCGATCATCACCGCGGCGTATCCCGCGCCGGCATAGGCTTGGGGGTTCCAACGGTAGTGAAAATCGTTGCCGAACGATCCTTGCGGTCCGCCGTGGATGAGGAAGGCGATCGGATATTTTTTCGAGGCGTCGAAGTCAATGGGTTTGACGACGTAGCCGTAGACCGTTTCATCATTCCAACCCTTGAAGCTGAATTGCTCCGGGTCGCCCAGGCGCGCAGCGGCGAGCCTGTCGGCGTTGATCCTGGTCATCGCTCGCACGTCGGCGCCGTCGGGCTTGACGGAGTGCAACTCGACGGGTGATTGGAGGCTGTCGAGGCCGAACACGACGCGGTCTGCGCCAACCGTGATGGCGGCTACGTGTCCCTCCTTGACCAGCGTCTTGACCTCCC
Source organism: Planctomycetota bacterium (assembly GCA_038043285.1). GTDB lineage: Bacteria > Planctomycetota > Phycisphaerae > UBA1845 > UBA1845 > JBBTCJ01. The sequence continues at coordinate 8,199 of JBBTCJ010000006.1, forward strand.
CGGAATCAACACTGATGGCAAACAACGAGTGCTGTCCGACGTTGTCAGCGCTGGTGTAGATGGTCTTGGAGTCGGCGGACCAGGCGATCGAGCCGGGTGCGCGATCCCATGTTTCGGCAAGCGGCTTGTCCGGGCCGTTGGGCGCGGTTCGGACCATGATCTGGAATCGGTCGGCCTCGTAGCCGGGGCGACGCATCGCCAGATAGGCCATCTTGGTTCCGTCGGGCGAGAACGCGGGCGACGTGTCCGTGGCGCGGTTGGCGTCGGTGAGGCAAACAGGCTTGGCCGACGCGTCGATCGGTGCGATGTAGAGGTCCAGGTCGGTGGACCAGGCTTCCTCGCGGCCGACGTCGCGGGCGGCAAAGATGATCGATTTTCCGTCGGGCGTAAAGGTGAATTCCTCCGATCCGCCGAAGGGTTTGCTGGGGCTGTCGGCATCCATGTCCTTCATCACGTCGACGGCGTCGCCGCCGCCGACGGGAACCACGAAGACGTGCGAGCGGCGACCATCGCCCCAGGTATCCCAGTGGCGGACGAAAAGCTTCTCGTAGACGCGGCCAGTGGCCTTGCGCTTTTCGAGTTCCTCGGCGCGGGCGGCGGTCTCCGTCGGCGTTGCGCCGGGGAAGACCTCCAAAGCCAAGCCGAGGTTTTTCCCGTCGCGGGAAAGAACGAAAGCGGCCACATCCAGCGGCAACTTGCTTACCTGGGTCGCCTCGCCGCCGTCGGCGGGTATGCGCCAGACCTGCGAGCTTCCCGATCGGGAGGAGATGAAGAAAATCTGCGAACCATCGGGCGACCAGCGCGGGCTGACGTCGGCGTCGGGGTGGGAGGTCAAGCGGCGGAGGTTGGTCCCATCGACGTTGACCAGCCAAAGATCGGTTCGGCCGCGGTTGGCATCGAGATCGGTCGTGCGGATCGTGAAGACCACGCGCTTTCCGTCCGGCGAAGCGTTGGGATCGCTGATGCGGTCCATGGCCAACATGTCTTGGACGGAAAAAGGATGCGTCTTGGGGTCCGCGGCGAGGGCGGCGCAGCCGGCGTGCACGAGGATGATCGCGCCGGTGATCGCCCCGTGGGTCGGTGGCATGTTCCGCCGCATTGTTCTTGTTGTCAGGTCTTTCATCCGAGTCTCCTTGCTCCCCGGGGCGGTCGCCCGGGATGTCGTTGAAGGTCGTATCTGTCCATAGCCCGCAGCCAGGCAGGCGGGAGGGGCGTAGTTTCGCCGCATCGGGGGTGTTGTTCAAGCCGAAGCCACGCATCGCCAGTGCCCAACCGTTGTACGGGCTTCCCGAGGTCGAGTGCTGCCGGCGGCTTGCCCGCCAGTGCGGGAGTTCGGACAACGCGTCCTGAAGCCGACAACTGAAAGACCCTGCACGCATCGCGTCGGAGTGGTCAGCCTCCGCGTCACCCGCCTTGTCCGGCTTCATGTCACTCGCTGACACCTTATGGGCCGTGCCGCCGTCGGCGCGCAGTCCGATATCGCCTCCTCAACTCAACTGAACCCATCCAATGGGCGATCCGTAGGAAGGTCGGATTGCGCGCGAAGGTCGTGGCGCAGCGAGGATGCTCACTCACACGTGCTTGGGGGTCTCAATATGCTGATGCAAGGTTCGCGGATCGTCGTCTTGTCGCTCATGGCTGCCGGCGGGCTGATGCTTTGTTCTTGCGGCGGCAGTGGCGGCGGCGGAAATACGGTGCCCGACTCGGCCACCATCGAACTTCCCGATGGAACCACGCAGGTGGTGACGTTGGGCGCCGGCGTCCCCTCGCTGGCGAACTCGACGTGGGAGTTCTACGCCACGGCGAGCACCGCGCAATCGGCCCCGTTCCTGGTCATCAGTTTCGGTGACAACGGGAACCTGGAGCGGTTCGACGATAACACGATCTCGCCTGAGGTCTTCGGGGACACGATCTATTTCGACGGGGCGCGGCACAGCACCAACCAACAGGGCGTTTCGTACGAGGCGGGGACGTACGGGGCGGAAACCAGCGATGCGACCGGCTTCGCGTTCGAGGGCGTGTTGACGGCGTTTGCCGCGGGGATCAAGGTAGCCGAGGCGGATGCCGGCGCGTCCGGGGAATTCGATGCTGGCGACCCCAACGAGATGCGCGGGACGTTCTCAATCCAGATGGAAGTGACCGCCAATTTTCTACCGCCCAGCAGCATGGATGAGACGTTCGGGTTCGTCGCCTATCGGATTGAGGAGTGAACCGCAGCCGGCGACCGGCAATCAGCGATCATACCGCGGCTGTTGAACGTGACCCATGTCGACGCGACGGTTGGGGGCACACGGAACGGTCGCCGTTCGCCGCCGGGGAAATGCGCCTATGTGCAGCGCTTCCTGAGTGTCTAACACGCACGCTTGCCCGGTAGTCACTTCACGATGCGCGTGCCGGTTCGCCTTGCGACGGCGTCGGCGGCGCGGTGCAGTGGACCGATGATCACTTCTGCGTCGGGGCGCAGGGAGGCTTCGAGGAAATTGACCGCCCCTTCGACCTTCGGACCCATCGAACCAGGCGGAAACTGGCCCTCGGCGAGTCGCTTGCGAGCCTCGGCGACAGTCATTCGCTCGACGGTTCGTTGGTCAGGCTTGCCATAGTTGATACAGATGCGGTCCACGTTGGTCAGGATCATCATCGTCCGCGCGTCGAGTTCAGCCGCGAGAAGGGCGCTGGCGAGATCCTTGTCGATGACCGCCTGCGTGCCGTGCAGGTTGCCGCAGCCGTTGGAGACTACGGGAACGCCGCCGCCGCCGCAGACTACGAGAAGTTCGCCCGCCGCGACGCAGCGGCGGATCAGGTCGATCTCCATGATTCGCCTGGGGATTGGCGAGGCCACCACGCGGCGGAACTTGCGGGGCGACGTTTCGCGGACGCTCCAACCTTCGTCGCGGACATAAAGGTCCGCCTGCTCCCTGGTCATCACCCGTCCGACGGGCTTGGTCGGGTTGCAAAACGACGGATCGTCGGCCTCGACCAGAACAGTCGTGATGATCGAAGCCGCGATCCGGTTGCTGCCGCGCGAACGAAGCTCGTTGGTTAGCGCTTGGGCGATCATAAACCCCATCCCACCCTGAACGTGGGCGACGGCGACCTCCATGGGAAGGGGGTAAATGGCGCCGGCCGCCGCCTCGTTGCGAAGCAGAAAGTTGCCGATCTGCGGTCCGTTGCCGTGGGTGATAACCAATGAATTCCCCTGCTCGACCAGATCCGCTAGGGCCTTCGCGGTGATCCGAGAATTGTCGAACTGTTGGGCGACGTTTCCTTCCTCGTCAGGTCGTGAAATCGCATTCCCGCCCAACGCGACGACAATCAGATTTTTTTCAGCCATAATTCAACTCACCACCTTGCCGCACCCGCGTGAAGTCAAGAACGCCATATTCTTCGACGTAGCCCATTAGCCTTATCGGTCGGGCCGCCTGCCTCGGTCAAACCGCAGATGCGGCGACGCGCCGCCTGGGATCGGGCCAGGGCGGATCCGCTTTCCATGATCGGCGAATGAGCAAACCACAAGCCCCGGTTGGCGGGCTTTTCTTACAAAGTTTCAAAAACGGGACGAAATGTCCTGGCCAAGTGGCCTACAGCCGTGTTGATATCTGTAGGCGTCGTCCCGGTCGGGTCCGGGCCGACGTGAGGACACCCCGCTGGATCGGGCCAGGCACGGAGGATTCCATGAGCATCGAAGCGACGCGGCCTTGCTCGGGCGAGCGAACGTTGCCACGGGGGCCGGCGTTCACGTTGATCGAGCTGCTGGTGGTCATTGCCATTATTGCGTTGCTGATTGCGATCCTGCTGCCGTCGCTGGATCGCGCGCGCGACCACGCGAAGCAGGCGCGATGTCTATCGAACGTGAAGAATATCGCCTCCAGCAGCCGGGTCTACGAGGCGGACGATCCGTCCGGGTGGGGCATTCCGGTGCATCCCATGCAGTACCACCAGGATCCGCAGAACCCGACGTATATTGGCGCGTATGAATGGGGTGGAAAGAGCGGGATCGGTCGCGACGACTTCGTCCAGGGACAACGCAATTCGGTGAACAGCAAGTACGGGACGCGGGCCGGGTTCGGACCGGCGACGCGGCCGCTTAACCGAATCCTCTACAGCGGCGGGTTCGTGGATCATCTGAAGCCGACGTTCAACCGAACGGGGGCGATGGAGGATACGAAGCTCGATTTGGACCTGTTTCGCTGCCCCGCGGACGACGGTCCGCCGCGCGGGGCGCATTGCGCGGACTGGATCGCGGCCGACGGGCGGTCATCCTACGACCATTTCGGCACGTCGTACGCGGCCAACCTGTTCATGGTGGCTTCAGGCCCGGGTTTGATGCACAGCAACTCACCCTATCTTCGCCCCACGACGCGGGTTCCGTCGCCGGCGCGCACGATCTACTACGAGGAGAACCTCGGCCGCTGGGCCTGGGCGGCCAAGCGAGAGACGTGCGACCTCCCGGGCGTCACCCCGGGCGTCGATCCCGGTCCGACGAAGGTCATTCGCGGCTGGCATCGTAAGGATTGGACCTACAACCGCTCGTTCGTGGACACCCACGCGGAGTATCAGAAGGTCTACCTGGAGGGGACCGAGGATCGCGACGGCTACGCCCTGCACTACGTGGCCGAGCATATTTCTTCGTACCCGGGCTTTGACTCGGACAACGATGGGTCGCCCGACGGACCGGGCTCGTACGAGTTCTATCGCTGCGTGATCGTGCGCGGGGCGGGATGGGCGAAAGACACGCTGCCGGACGCGCCGATTCCGACTGCGCTATGGCAGCCGATTCCGAGTCGACCTTCGTACGAGGATTGCGTCGGCAACATCGAATGATATCAACCACGGTTCGAGTTCGCCGATCGCCACCGTCGAGGGCGGGTGGTGGGTGCCACTGGCAGTACGCTGCCAGTGTTGGCACAGGTGGACAAGCCGCGCGTGGCGCTCCGACTCGCGATGCCAGGTCCGGCAGCGGCGGTAGGCGCGGCCGCGATCAGAATGACGACGGCGGAGCATCTTCCCGTCATGGGGCTTGTCGGGGACGCTTCAACGCGACAAGTCCTCGAAGGGGCGACCCGGTCGGCTGGTTCGGGGATGGACGCCGGCGACCGTTCCCTCCGCGGTAAGCGACGGCTGTTCGACTCGCGCGGCCTGCTGGGCCTTCCAGTCGTCGGCGATGCGTGCCGCGGCCCACTCCACGTCATCAGTGATGGTACAGAGTTCGAGATCTTTCGCGTCGATAAACCCGCGAGAAATCTGCTCACGCCGCATCCACTCAATGAGCGGCGTCCAGAAGCTGCTTTCGATCAGGATGACCGGGAATCGCTGCGTCTTGCCCGTCTGGATCAGGGTCATGGATTCGAAAAACTCGTCGAGCGTGCCGAAGCCGCCGGGAAAGCAGACGAAGGCCACGGCGTACTTCACGAACATGACCTTGCGGCAGAAGAAGTAACGGAAATCAAGTGAGACGGTCTGGTAGCGGTTGGCGATCTGCTCTTCGGGTAGAAAGATATTCAGCCCGACGCTGACGCCGCCGGCTTGGCAGGCGCCCTTGTTGGCGGCCTCCATAATTCCCGGTCCACCGCCGGTGATGACGGCGAACCCGCGGGCAACCAGTTCCCCGGCAAGCCGCTCGGCCCGGGCGTAGTCCAGATCGTCGGGCTTCAATCTTGCCGAGCCAAAGATGGAGACGGCCGGCGGAATGCGCGACATCGTGTCGAACCCGTCGACGAACTCCGACATGATGCGAAAAACGCGCCAGGTCTCCTCAGCCGGTCCTCGTCCAGCGGTCCATTTGTCGGACATCATGATTCCCTCGTCCTCGCGCAGGTTCCGTCGAAGCGGCGATTCTCCGGGCGATGATTCACGTTGGCAACGGAGCCTCGCGGTTTGTCCAATTCGTGCTCTTCTGAGCGGCCGGTTCTGCGGATCCTAACGCGTGGCAGGCTCCAGATGAACGGGCGTGAACGCGGCTTTGGCACCTCCCTGTCGCAACGCGGGTTTGAACCCAACTTGGGGATACTGGCAGCGCGGTTGTTATCGGTCCGGCAATGGCGCCAAGGCGCGTCCATGCACACCCTAAAGGGGTACGCGGGCGATTCCGACGAACGGATAGCGGTCCCGGCTTCTCGGACGTTGCGGTCGGCGCGTGTGGCGCCGGTGCGACGCCCGACAGGCCGCGTCGGCCGGCGGAGTTGCGTGCAGCCTCGGAGTCGTCGCGTGATGCGAGACGAATCGTTTCTCTTATTGGACCCACCCAGCGTAAGCGACTTCTGTCGTCGCGGGTCATTGCGCGAAAAGGACAACGCACGAAACTCTCCCTTCCCGAACATTGATCTGATTCTCCTCTCCGGCACGATCCGCGAGGCGGGGTTTCAGCCGGTGTTCGTCGACGCGCAGCTCAATCGGCTAAGTTGGGCGGACGTGACGCGGCAGGCCCGCGAGAAGGGAATCCGCGGTGTCCTATCGCTGGTTTCCAGTTCTCGCATTCAGGAGGAGCTGGAGGCTCTGGGGCAGTTCAAGCAGGCGATGGGCGGAATTCCCTGTTACATCGTCGGGCCGATCATCCTCCAGCGGGAGAGTCTGCGGTTGCGTCGTCTCTTCGATGAACATCCCTGGCTGGACGGCGTCGTGCTCAACACGACGGAGCACAATCTTAGCGAGATTCTTAGCGGCGGCGCGGATTCGGTCGCTCCGTTCAATGTGGCGATCCGCCGCGACGGCGCGTTGACCATGCCCGATGTTCGCGTTCGCTACGGCGATTCGCTGCGCCTGCCTCAGCCGGAACATGCGATTTTCCTGGACAGACGTTATTGCTTTCCGCAGAGCAAGCGGGGGCCGGTGACTTGCGTGCAATTTTCCTTCGGGTGTCCGTTCACCTGCGAGTTCTGCATCGACAACCAGTTGTATCGCAAGATGCTCTATCGCGACGTTGACGACATGATCGACGAGCTGGTGGCGATCGATCGACTCGGCTTCCGTGAGGCGTACTTCAAGGATTTGACCTTTGGGTTGCAGAAGAACGTCGCGGTGGAGTTCCTGCGGAAGCTGGCGGAGCGAAAGCTGCGGCTGAGGTGGTTGTGCACGACGCGCGTGGACGTCGCGACGCGGGACATGCTGGAGATGATGAAAAAGGCCGGTTGTTACGGCATCGAGTTCGGCGTGGAACACGCCGACGAGGCGAAACGCCGCAGCGTGGACAAGCGGATCAAGGACGAACGGATCCGCGAGGTCTTCGCCGATTGCCGCCGCCTGCGAATCAGCACCACCGCCTTCGTCATGCTGGCCTTCGAGGACGATACCCAGGCGGACGTGCGGGCGACGATCCGCTTCGCCCGATCGCTGCGGCCCAATTACGTTTCGTTCAACGTGGTCAACGCCCTGCCGGGTACGCCGTACTACGAACGAGCGAAACGGGAGGGATTTCTCCGTGAAGGTCCGAGCGATTACGGCTTCGCCGGCAGCAACCTCAAGCACCGGCATCTGACGTCGACGCAGGTGGAGAGACTCCGCCGCGAGGCCTTGCGATCGTTCTACTTCCAGCCGTCGTTGATCTTGGAGAAGCTTCTGGAGGTTCGGAGCTGGTTCGAGCTGCGGAAGCTCATTCGGCTTGGAGTGGGAGCGTTGTCCTAGTCCGTGGCCGCTGAAATGAGCGGGAAGAGAGACCGCTCCCTGACGGTTGCGGCACGGATTGAACGTTCGATTGCGAGAAAGTTTCATGCACATCAGCGCGTTGCCGCGGCATCAGATTGAAACGACCGTCGGCGACTATGCCCGGATGTTCGGGGCGCTGGTTCGTGGGGCGGACCGGCCCGACGCCGTCGAGCGGTTCGAGCGGGAGTTCGCCGAATACCTCGGCACGCGTTACGCCATTCTGGTCTCGTCCGGGCGGCTGGGAATCCATCTGCTGATCGAGGCGTTGGGATGGCGCTCCGGCGACGAAGTCATTGTGCCAGCCTTCAATCTCTTTGCGGCCATCGAACGGTTTTGCCAGTTTGGAATCGCCCCGAAGTTCGCCGACGTACGCCGAGACGATCTCAACATCGATGCCTCGGCTGCGGAACGGTTGATCACCCCGCGGACGCGGGCGATCCTGGCGACCCACATGTTCGGCCACCCGGCTGACTTGGATGCCCTGCAGGATTTGGCCAGGCGACATGGGTTGGTGCTGCTGGAGGACTGCGCTCATGCGTTGGGTTCCACCCATGCGGGGCAATTCGTCGGAACCTTCGGGTCGGCGGCCATCTTCAGCTTCAGTGTACTCAAGCTGGTCACGACCTTCGGTGGCGGAATGGTGACCACCAACGACGACGACCTTGCCGCGAAGATTCGTCGACGCCTTTCCACGCTGCGGTCGGTTCAGCCCAAGCCGACGGGAGTGCGAAGGGCGATCACCGGTGCGATCATGGACGTGGGTACGCGTCGCCTGGTGTTCAGTCTGGGCGCCTGGCCGGTGCTGCGAGCCTTGCGGACGATCGTTCCCGACTTTCAGCAGCGGATGATGACCGAGACACCGCGCCTCGATCGGTCATTCGATCCCGCGAGGGTCGCGCCGCTGCATCCGTTTCAGGCCAGGCTGGGTTCCAGCCAGCTTGCTCGCGCGGACGAGTTGATCGCTCGCCGTCGGACGGTCGGTCAATGGCTCGACGATGCTTTGGCCGGTATCACGCAGGTGCGGATATTGCAGCCGACGGCGGCGGGGCGGCACAACGGGCTGTACTACGGCATCCTGGCCGAGCGGGCGTCGGCATTGTCCAAACGCCTCTTTCGCGAGGGCATCGACTCCGAGACCAGCGAGTACCTCAACTGCGCCGACCTCGAAATGTACCAGGACCACTTCGTGGACTGCCCGGTTGCCCGGGAGGTGCAGTCCCGAATCCTGCGTCTCCCCAACTATCCGGGGCTTTCCCGCAGCAACGTCGAACGCATCGCTTCGGCGATTCGGAGGTTCTACGGATGAGGCCGAGTCCGTGGGGCGGAAACCGGTTCTCGTTTGCCAAGAAGCGGCTCATGCGGCGACATTGACGGCTCTTTGCGTCCGCTGGGACCGCATCCTTGCGGTTGCTGACGGCGGACTCATGCCGTCCTGCCTTGGACGACGGCCGTGGCCTGTTCCACGGCTTCCTCGGGCGTTTCCACCAACGTCAACTGTCCGTTCCTGATGTACTTCTCGAAAGGGGAGTCATTCAGAGGGAAGTCCAGAAGGATCACGCGACGTTCGTATGTCAACGCCCAGACGACCTCGGAGAGTGTTCCAAGCCCGCCTCGGCACGCAATGATCACGTCGCTGGAGAGGACGTTGATGAGGTTCCGAACTTCACCCATTCCGGTAACCACGGCCAAGTCCAGATCGGGCGAAGCCTTCGATTTGTGACTCTCGGGTAGGATGCCTACGACCATGCCGCCCGCGTCCCGCGCACCTTTGGATGACGCGGCCATCACCCCCACGTTGCGCCCGCCGTTGAGCAGGATCCACCCCTTTCCGGCGATGAGCCGACCGAGGTCGTACGCGATCTGACAGCCCCGCGCAGTGGCTTTCGACCCGCCCATCACGCCGACGACCGGTTTACGGTGATTTGTGGACGGTGAAAAGGTCATCGTGCACTGCCTCAAATGTGTGGGATGCAGGGGCGGCGCTGCGGACTTCGTCTCGCGGGCGGGCGCCGCTCGTCTGAGGTATGATAGCCGTCATGGAGCCGACGTTCGAGTTGTTCGATCACACGGCCGACATGGGTGTTCGCGTGCGGGCTTCGACCATGCCGGAGTTGATCGCACCGGCGAGTGATGGGTTTTATGCAACCATCGGCGAGATCGCCGTGGGGGAAGGTGCGACGCCGTTCCTGTTCGAGGCCCACGGAGCGGAGGCGTCGGTCCTGCTGCGGGACTACTTGGCGGAGCTGCTGCTGCGATTCGAGCGTGACCACGAGAAGATCGTTGGGCCGTTCGACGTCCGGTTCAACGAGGACGCCCTGCGCGTCACGGCGAGCGCCAAGCCGATCGACGCGGGACGCAGTGCATTTTTTCGGGAAGTCAAAGCCGTGACTTACCATGAACTGTTCATTCGCCTGATCGGCGGCGGGTTCGTGGCGACGTTCATCGTGGACATATGAAACGGCAATGGCGAATGAAGAATGAAGAATGGCGAATCAACGACAACTGCCACTCGCCGGAGGGTGATCCTGGGCGCTCAGGGAACTCCGGTCGCGGGAGGAAATGCGATGGCTGACAACTATGCGGGTCCGTTGGATCGCGTGGACGAAGTGCGCTGGCGGATTCCGAAATCGTACAAACCCGGGATGCGCGTGGACGGGTTGATCTACGCCGACGAACTGCTGGTCGAGGCCATCAAACAGGACAAGTCGCCGGAGCAGGTGGCCAACGTCGCGTGCCTGCCGGGAATCGTGAAGTATTCACTGGCCATGCCGGACATTCATTGGGGGTACGGCTTTTGCATCGGCGGCGTGGCGGCCACCGACCCGGAGGTCGGCGGGGTCATCAGTCCCGGCGGCGTCGGGTATGACATCAACTGCGGAGTGCGGCTCATTCGCACCAATATTGCCTACAAGAACGTCCGCGATTTGATCGGCAGGTTGGTGGACACGCTGTTTGCAACGGTTCCCTGCGGCGTCGGCCGGGGCGGTGTGATCCGTTTCAACAAGTCGGAACTCCGCAAGCTGATGTCCGAAGGATCACGCTTCGTTGTCCGTCGCGGGTTCGGCTGGGATAGCGACCTCGACGCGACCGAGGCTCACGGGTTGATCCCCGACGCGGACCCCGATCTGGTGAGCGACACGGCCCTGGGGCGCGGTTCGGATCAGTGCGGCACCCTGGGGAGCGGTAATCACTTCCTGGAGGTGCAAGTCGTCGATCACATCGACGATTCGCGTGCCGCGTCCGTCATGGGCTTGGTCGAAGGCAACCTCACGGTGATGATCCATTCCGGTTCGCGCGGGTTGGGCTATCAGGTATGCGAGGATGCGCTGCGGGATTTGCGCGACACCCCGCAAAAATACGGCATTGAGCTGCCCGACAAGCAGCTCGTCTGTGCCCCGGTCCATTCGCCGGAGGGGCAGCGGTATCTCAAGGCGATGCGCGCGGCGGCCAACTTCGCCTGGTGCAATCGGCAGATCATGACCCACCTTGCCCGCGAGGCCTTTGCCTCCGTCTTCAGTCAATCGCCCGAGAAACTCGGCATGTCGCTGGTCTACGACGTGGCCCACAACATCGCCAAGATGGAGCCGTACGACGTCGACGGCGAAATGAAAAAGCTCTGCGTGCATCGCAAGGGGGCGACGCGGGCGTTTCCGCCAGGACACCCAGAGTTGCCGGGCAAATACCAGGGCATCGGCCAACCGGTTCTCGTGCCCGGCGACATGGGCCGGGCGAGTTACGTCCTGGTCGGGCAGCCGGGTTCCATGGAGCATACCTTCGGAAGCTCCTGCCACGGAGCCGGACGCCGAATGTCGCGCGGGGCGGCCATCCGCGCGAGTCGCGGGCGATCAATCAAGCGCGAGTTGGCCGATCGCGGCGTGATCGCCCGGGCGCGGGGTCGGACGGGTCTGGAGGAGGAGCAGCCCGACGCCTACAAAGACGTGCAGCAAGTTGTCGACGTACTCCACAGCGCCGCCATCAGCCGCAAGGTCGCGCGCCTGAGGCCGGTGGGGGTCATCAAAGGGTAGGGCGGTCCGCTTGATCCACCCGCTAACCCGGAAGGTGTGCGGACGGGAAGGGCGGACTACAATGTTTCCCGGCGTGTTCGGGGATGTCGGCTGGCACTGATCTTGCAGGTCGAAGGCCTGACGGCCGCCGGGTCGGCACGGTTCTGGAGGCTTAGACGTGACGATGCACACGATGATCAAGACGGTCGAGCAGCACATTTTGGAGCGGCAGCGCGATCATCCGACGGCCAGCGGCGACTTTAGCTGGCTGCTCGCGGGCATTCTGCTGGCGACGCGGATCATTTCGGCCAACGTGCGCCGCGCCGGATTTCTCGACGTCCTCGGCGGGACGGGTTCGACGAACGTGCAGGGCGAATGGGTCCAGAAGCTCGACGTGCTCGCCAACGAGACGATCGTCTCCTGCCTGGGATATCGCGGCAACATCGGCATCATGGTCTCGGAGGAGGACGACGAGCCGCGGATTATCAAGGAGCCGGATGAACACGCCAAGTACATCGTTCTGTTCGACCCGCTCGATGGGTCGAGCAACATCGACGTCAACGTCTCCATCGGGACAATCTTTTCGATTCTGCAACGGAAGCGCGACGTGGCCGCCGGTCGGGTGATGGATCACATTCTTCAACCCGGTCACGAGCAGATCGCGGCTGGATACGTCGTGTACGGCAGCAGCACGGTGATGGCCTACACCACCGGCGACGGCGTGCACATGTTCACTCTGGACCCCTCCGTCGGCGCCTTTCGGTTGAGCCAGGAGAACGTCCGCATGCCCGCCACGGGCAGAACTTACAGCATCAACGAAGCCTATCGCCGCGATTTTCCGGATGGGATTCAGCAATACCTCGACTGGGTCAAGACGCCCGAAGCCGGAGGATATGGTTTGCGGTACATCGGGTCCCTGGTGGCCGATTTCCACCGAACCCTGCTGAAAGGTGGCGTGTTTCTTTATCCGCCGACGCACAAGGCCCCCAAGGGCAAGTTGCGACTCCTCTATGAAGCCAACCCGCTGGCGATGATCGCCGAGCAAGCCGGCGGAGCCGCCACCGATGGAAAGAACCGGATTCTGGACAAGGTTCCCGCCAGCCTGCACGAGCGGACTCCCTTGCTCATTGGAAGCGGGGCGGAGGTCGACAAAGTGCTGTCGTTCTGGCAACCGTGAGTCGCCTGCGCGCCAGGGAAGCCCTTGAATCCCCTTCGCCCTGCCCTCTCCCGGACGAGGGGAAACGGGGTCCAGTATCCGTTCAGAATGAACCCGCTGTGAGCTTCGCCGCGACGGTCCACTTGAACGCCAGATCGAAGGCCTTGGTCCCCGGCGCGGCTTGCAACCAGGCCGTCGAGTTGCCGGAGTCGGTACTCGGGCAAATCGCCTGCCGAGACAACCTCGCATTCATGGCTGAGCTGCCCGACGGCTGTTGCGACCTGATCTACGCCGATCCGCCGTTCAATATGGATCGTCCGGTGGAGCCTACGAAGTATGGGTCCGCGAATTATCAGAGCCGGTTCGTGGGCGGGATCGACGGCCATCTGCGGTTCCTGGTTCCGCGGCTTGAACAAATGCGCCGACTCCTTTCCCGGCGCGGCCTGCTCTTCGTTCACCTCAACTGGCGATCGGTCCACTATGTGAAAGTCGAATTGGATCGTCTTTTCGGCGAATCGAACTTCGTCAACGAGATCATCTGGAGCTATCGTAGCGGCGGTCGGCCCGGAAAATGGTTCGCCCGAAACCACGAGACCATTCTGGGCTACGCAAACTGCGTCGGCGAGCACACTTTTCATCCGCTGCGCGACGGCGCTTACCGCACCAAGGATTTGAAGTTCGACCAGCAGGGTCGGCCGTACAAATCGACGCGAAGCGGGCGATTGTATTTTCATCCTGACGGACCGATGATGTCCGACGTGTGGGACGTCCCGTTCCTCTCCACCGTTTCGAAGGAGCGGACAGGCTATCCGACCCAGAAGCCGGAGGCGCTGCTTGAACGGATCGTTCGGGCGGCGTCCAGCGAGGGTGACGTGATCGCGGACTTTTTCTGTGGCAGCGGGACGACACTCGCCGTGGCGCGGCGGATGAAACGACGGTGGCTCGGATGCGACGAAAGCCCCGACGCGGTGGATATCGCCCGCCGTCGGATCGAGGCTATCAGCGCGGACGAGGAGTAGGAACGTGCCAGGTCAAAGAGATAGCATGCCGTTGACCGCTCTGGAGGCCTGGAGCATCCGCCCCGGCCTGCGCGCCTGGGTCGCCGGGCACAACGCCGAAGCCAAGCAACGCGTCGAAGCGCAGCTTGCCGGCGTGGATCGCCCCGCGGAGGGCCCCGTCGACTTGGCCGTGATCGCCCCGTCCACCGTGGATGAAGGAGCGTACTTTGGCGGGAAAATCCGGCGCAGGCTTTCGCTGGGGGCTTCCCTGTGGATTGTCTATCCTAACCCGCGCTCCCATCGCGTACACGAGTTCCTCGGTGACATCGAGGACGTGGTGGTGCGGTTGTTCGAGTCCGGGTTCCATGAACGAGGCAAGGTCGCCGTCGACGATGACTACGCCGCGATGGGGTTCACGTTCGACGGGTCGGACGATGCAGAGTCGATGTGGTAGAGGCGCATCGGCGCGGCACTCCTAGGCTCGTCCGCGAGGGCGCGGCTGCGGCGGCGCACCGGTTCCGGTTGGTGTTCCCCAGGTCGTCCGTCAATCTACAACCTGGACCTCGGGCGGCTGCCGCTTGCATCGTTCGACGTAGCGCTGAACGAGCCCGGCGTCGAGCTTGCGATACAGCTCCACGACCTGCCGCGGGTGGTAATCCTTGCGAAGGTAGAACTTGGCGTTGGCTGGTCGCCATTGCGGCATGCCGACCAACGTCCCGTCGCGCTCCAGCCGTTTCAACACCACGATCATCGCCTCGACGCCCGCGAGGATGGTCTTGCATCCTATGGTGTGCGGACGATCGCGCGCTTCGATCGTCGGGCGGGCGTGTTTGAGGATCGGACCTGTGTCGATGCCCGCGTCGATGAAATGAATCGTCGCGCCGACGTACTCCGGCTCCTCGTTGAGCAGCGGGTAGAAGTTCGTGGCCGTCCCGCGATAGTAGGGCGATAGCCCCAAATGCAGATTGATGATCCGTCCGGGCCAACGACCCAGCAGCGGCTCCTTGATCAGGTTGGCGCCGTACACGACGACGGTGTCCACGTTGCGACCCTCCAGAAACCCAAGGGTTTCCGGCGAGTTCAACTCTCCCGACTCGATCATTCGGACGCCGCAACCGGAACCCTCCGACGCGAAGGCGTTGTCGGCTCCGAAGAACGCGTCCTCCTGCCGGGCTCGTTCCGCGAAGTGCTCGGCGACGACAAGCGACTCGTCGGGGGTCAGTTCATCCTTGCGGACCTCGGCTGGGTGGAACCCGGTCCTTTCGTACCCGATCGCAACCACCGGCAGCTTCGCCCGAATCGCGTTGGCGAAGTAGCGATGTCGTGTTTCGACGCTGGTCAATAGCCCGATCCGCATGACCCGTCCCATCCCCAGGTTCCTTGCCTGCCATTGTCATCGGACGGCGGACGCCTCAGAATTGAGAAATGCGGTCGGATCGTGAACTCCCCGTCCTCATCCCCTCCGTAACGGGGCAGCGATGGAGCTGTCACTCCTGCGGCGATTGCTGTCGCTCGCTGGTGGTGCACTTGTTCCCCGGAGAGCGCTCGCGGCTCGACGCCCAGGGATGGGAGGAGAAGCTCGGCGTCGCCCCCTACGTTCGCCTTGGGCGGCAATGGGCCTTGAACAAGCGCGACGACGGCGCGTGTGTTTTCTTGGACGCCCGGAATCTCTGCCGCATTCACGCCGAGTCGGGCGAGTCGGCCAAACCGATTGCCTGTCGGGTCTTCCCGTTTTCCTTGCGTAGGACGGAGCGAAATTGGCAGGCCTCACTGCGGTTTGACTGTCCCAGCGCCAGCGCCTCGCGCGGTGACGCGCTTCACAGCCAGGTACAGGGCTTGGGAGCCGTTTCTGGTGCACTGGACGATGTCCTTCGCGTGCCCCCGGATCGTCCTAAGCTGCCCGGCGGACTCGTTGCCCGTGAGATGGAGGTCAACGCGCTACTGGATTGCCTCACCCAATGGTTGGGGGAGCGCGGGACGTCGCCTTTGCGGCGAATTCTCGGCGCGGCTCGGTTCACGCACACTCTCTCCGCCGCGAGGTTGAAGCGCGTTCGCGACGAGCGCTTCGTGGAGCTTCTGGACCTGCTGTTCGGAGCACTGGCGTCGGAGTGCGCCGCGCCGTCGGAGCCTCCGACGAAACGCCAACGGGCGATGCTGCGGCAGTTTGCCTTTGCATGTTCCGAACACCTGACGCTGTCGGACGCCCGCGGGGGCATCGTTCGCCGCTGGCGAAAACGCATGGAACAGCTCCGCAAGGCACGCTGCTTCTTGACGGGTGCCGGGATAGTCCCTCCGCTCGTCGGGTTCGCGGGAGAACCCTCATTCGCCGCGGTCGAAGCCGTGCAACCGGCCGATGGCACTGATGGGCGAGCGATCAACGAACTGGTCAACCGATATCTTCTCGCCCGCATCGCGGGGCGCACGGTATTCGGCGCGGGCTACTACGGCTGGCCGATTGTAAACGGATTGGCCGCCCTGTGGTTGTCGGTCGCCGCCGCGGGTTGGATCGCACGCTACCTGGCCGCCTCGGATGCCCGAACCTTGGTCAATCTCAACGATACGGCCAGAGCGATCGGCGTCGTGGATCGCGGGGCGACGCGGCTTCCGTCACTGGGAACCTTTGCCGAGCGGACGCGGGCCTCCTACTTCTTTTCCGACGACGGGCTGGCGCGAATCCTGCACACGTTTCGTCTGGCGGAGGATGCTCTGTGAGGACGGCATCGCAGGTGGCCGCGGCGATCGAACATACGCTCCTGCGGCCCGAAGCTCGAGCGGCCGAGATTGACCGCCTATGCGACGAGGCGGCCCGGTTCGGATTCCACGGAGTCTGCGTGAACTCCGCCTTCGTCAGCCGTGCGGCGAACCGCTTGCGGAGTTCTACTCTTGCCCGCGCGGCAGACGACCGTCTGGTGAGTCGCCCGACACCGGTCGTGGTCAGCGTGGCCGGGTTCCCCCTCGGCGCATCGTCATTGTTCGCTAAGGTCGAGGAGGCCCGGCGCGCCGTCGGCGACGGGGCGGGCGAGATCGACATGGTCGCCAACCTGGGCGCTCTGCTCGACGCGGACGCCCGGCTTGTTCGATCCGAGATCGAGGCTCTGGCACGTGTCGTGCACGCGGTTCCGGGCGGCGTCTTGAAGGTGATTCTCGAGACCGCCGCGCTGCCGGAACCTGCGATTGTTCTGGGTTGTCGTTGTGCCGCCGAGGGAGAGGCTGACTTCGTCAAGACCTCGACGGGGTTCCATCCCGCGGGCGGTGCGACCGTGGAGGCCGTGCGATTTCTCCATCGACACGCCGCTCCCATCCGGGTGAAGGCCGCCGGGGGAATTCGGACGGCGGAAGCGGCGGTCGCCATGCTTGACGCCGGGGCCGCGCGGATCGGAACTTCCGCGGGAGTCGTGATCCTAGGCGAGCTGGGCGTCGACGTTTGACGCAGCGCGGCCTGGGTCTAAAATCGGGCCATTGCACGTCGCCGGCTGTGACGGGAGGGTCTGCGAGATCGCGTCGTCGCCTTCGGGTTTTTGTACACGACGACAGCCTCGCCCGCCGCGGCGGACGATCGACCGATCGGGTGTCAAGTAGCGTGCGGGAGCCTTTCGGATGAAAGAAGAAGTAACCAGTATATGCTCGGGCTGCGGCGCGAGCGTTTATCGCCAGCACATTGATTCGGGCATCGCGCGATACGAGGGCGGAAAACTTCTCTGCTCTCACTGCGTGGTGGACTACGAGAAGTCGCACAACGGCGAGGTCGACGAAGCGTTCGAACCGATCGAGATCGAAGAGGAGGATGAATCCCGCGCCGCCCGACGGGAAGAGCTTTCCTCGAGTCGCATTCACGGAGCCACCAAGCAGACCCTCGGCGTGGGTCATGGGTGGGACGAGTCGAGGTTCCAACGACAGCTTGGTCCGGGCGCCGGCGGCGCCACCCGCTGCCGAACCTTCCATTGCAAGCTCAGTGAAGCAGCCATCGAGTTCATGACCGGCCAAATCAACGAATGGCTGGACGCCAACGACAAAATCGTCGTCAAGTTTGCCACCACGACGATCGGTCCGTTCGAGGGAAAGCATACCGAGCCGAACCTGATCATCACCGCCTTCTACTAACCATCCTCGGCGGCGGTCGTCCTCCGAACGAGAATGCGGCAGATTCAATCACTCGCGGTCAGTCCCACGATTCGACCTTCCGCGTCCGGTCGGCAACACTTCCACACCTCGGTGGACAATGTGATCCTATGCTTCTCACGACCGCGCGGCGACTGATCGTCTTGGTTATCGGCGTGACCGTGCTTCTGATCGGCCTAGCCTTGAGCGTGCTTCCCGGCCCTGCACTGGTCGTGCTTCCCGCCGGGCTGGCGATTCTGGGAACCGAGTTTGCCTGGGCCAGGTGGTTGCTGCGGCGCATCCGCGGACATGCGGTGGATGGAATCGCCCGAATTCGGCGATTCTTCGGTCGAAGGCATCCGGAGCGCGGGAGCGATGGCCTTGCTCCCTCCGTCGATCCGTCGCCACCGGCAATTATGGACAGTTCGACGGCCCCGCAAAGCGATAGGCCGCCCCCTTGACCGCGTCGACCGCAGTCGCCGCGTCCAGCACGTTGACGTTCACCGCCGGATTGACCGTGTTGGGTTGGATTTGAACCTGCGGCTTGCGCAGCGCTCCGCCGGTCCCGCGCACATGGTCCACGACGCCCGCGATGTCCAGCACGTTCGGCTGCGTCGGAGGGTAGGGCGCGAGCGGATCCTGGTACCCCGGAGCAATGTCGCCCCATCGCGCCGTCGTGAGCGTCAGCGGTGCGGAGAACCCCGAGGCACCGCCGAACGCGTTCAGGCAGCCTTCATCGAGCGCCTCCACCTCGTACCACGAACTCGGCATGATCGCTTCGCCCGTGACCTGCAGCAATTCGATTCCCGCCCAATCGTGGGAGAAGGGTGAGCACTGCAGCACCGATCCGAAGAACTGGCTCGTGCCGGACGCGTTACCGTTGTAAACGCCCGGCGGACCGATCCACCGCGATTGTCCCTCGAAACTGGAGTAGTCCAACGGCGGCGATGAGGGTGAATTCGCGGGGAATGGGTGCTGCAAACCGGCCAGTTTTACCCGAAACGCGGTGCGCCGACCGGCGTTTCCCGGGGTGAACGCGAGGTAACGGTTCTGGGGCTGGGCGTTCGGCTCGGGCGACGGAGTCGCAGCCTGTACGCAACACACGTCGGCGCAGGCCGCGTCGCAATCGCAGATCAACTGGAGTGAGTAGATGCCCCGGTCGGAGGTGCTCGCGGCGGACACCTGAACGTAATAGGTCATCCCCGGCGTTAAGTCCGTCAGGCAAATACTCGACAGCCCCGAGCCTGCGCCACAGTCGTCGTCCTCGCTGCATCCCAGTACCGCCAGGCCGCCGCAATTCCCGTCGTAGACCGCGATCGTGGAGTTCCCACCCGGACTTCCGCACGTCGAGATGTGCGCCCATTCCTTTTCCGCGGTGAACCGAAACCACATCGTTCCTTCGTGGGCGCCGCCGAGGCCGCAGGAGTACGCCGGGGCCGGCACGCCGCCGAGCACGCTATTGTCAAAGTGCCGCGTCCGACCGCAGGTCAATTCCGCGGCCTCGGGACAGGACGTGTTCGTGGGCGGATAATCCCAACCGATTGCGTCGAGCATGTCCAGGTCACCATTCCGATAGAAATCGGGATAGAAGGTTTCCGTCGCGGCGAACGAGGGATCCATGAGATTGATCCCCGGATTCATCGGCGCGAAATGAGAACCCTGGGAGGGAACCCCGTCGGCCATTCGGTACTCCGCCGAAAGGATGTCGCACACCGCGTCGTTGTCGTCGTTGGGCGGCGGAGGATCCCTGTCCACAAGCCGCGGCGAGGTCGTGAAATCCGCAGTCGTGTCCGGATTGTAGTTGCCCGCCCCGTCGCTCATCTGAAACCGGAAGGCGTCCATCCCCTCAATGTCACCGATGCGAAGGTCGACCGCGGACGTGAACCCCATCGCGTGTCCGATTTCATGGAGGAGTACGTCTTGGAAGCTATAGCTCCCGCTGTTGATCGACGGAGGCGTGTAGTCCCAAGGGAATTCGGAATTGATCACGATGGTCGCCGCTGGACCCTTGAACGCGCCGATCGCTGCCGCGAAGTTCCCGGCCGTGAGGTAAGCGACCGCTTCGTTCGTGACTGTCGCCGTCGTTGCGTTGTAGCGAACCGGGATGGTCAATCCCGACGGCAGGAACGACTGAATGACGTCGTTGGAGTCCATGTCGCCGATCAGTCCGCTGCGTACGTCGCTCCAGGCGAGGCTCATGAAGGCCACGCTTGTCGCCCCAAGCACTCCCGGCGGAAGGGCCGAAAACTTCAGGTCCACGACCAGCGTCGTCGGGTCGCTGAATTGGCTTTCGAGATAGCGCTCCACTGCGTCGATCGCCTCCTGAGCGCCACTCGGAACCGATGTCGTGATGTGGAATGCCAGGTCGAATTGAGCGGGCGGCGCCCCGTCCGCGGCGATCTGTTGTGCTGTCGCCGCGCCGTCCCATCGCCGAGCCAGTTCGGCAAGCTGCACGGCATCCAGAGCGGCGGGGTCACTTCCGCAGATCGGTCGCCAAACGGTTTGCGAAGGAACGTCGACCGTTCGTCCGTCGGCGAACAGACGGGTGCGGATCACCCTGCCCGGTGCAACGACCACTGCGGCAGCCGGCTGGCGGGCGATTCCGTCTTCCGCGCCGGTCGCGATTGAGCCTCCCACCGCCGCGGTGATCGCGCAAGCGAACCCAACGCATCCGGCCAGTCCGTTTCCAGTCCGAAATGACAACTCGCTTCCCCCTTACCGAGAATCGTTATGGCCGCGCTCCAGACAGAACTACGCGCCGGATCCGCGCCCCGAAAGACACACCGAGCGCGCATTCCCTTTGAGTACCGCCAAGATGCTCCTACAGCGGACCGGTCCCCACCCCCAATGGAACGTGCACCAGAGATTATAAGTCGCTGCGAGTCGCCCGGTCAACGGTCCGGGGAAAGGCCGATCCTGCGGCGTGACCGTCGACCGGCCCCGTAAACGGCCCGATTATGGGTCCGTTCCACGGTAGCGAAAACCGCTACCCATGCTGCGATCATTCGCTAGAATGCCCGCTCCGCGTCGGCCGCCAGGCCTGGCCGGGCGGCTTCAACGACTGATAGGCAACGGAAGGAGCGGGACGAGTCGGTGCCCCGGAAGACCCTGAAAATCACCAATACCGTCGAGCACCTCGCGATCGTCGACGCGGCCGGAAAGGCGGACGAGGCCCTCGATCCGAAGCTCAATTCGGACCTCTCGATCTACCTCTATCGCCTGATGCTCATCGCCCGGCGTCTGGACGAACGATGCATCAACCTTCAGCGTCAGGGTCGCATCGGAACCTATGGCCCATGCCGCGGGCAGGAAGCGACCCACTGCGCCTCCGCCGTGGTCATGGAGAAGGAGGATTGGATCGTCCATGCGTTCCGCGAACCCGGATCGTTCTATCATCGCGGCTGGCCGCTGGAGCGCATTCTTCAGTTCTGGGGGGGATATGAGGAAGGCTGCTGCCCTCCCGAAGGAGCAAGGGATCTGCCGATCGCCGTGCCCATCGCCTCCCAGGTTCCCCATGCGATGGGTCTTGCCTGGGCGATGAAGCTCCGCGCCGACAAGCACGCGGTTCTCTGCTTCTGCGGAGACGGCGGAACCAGCGAGGGGGACTTTCACGAAGCCATGAACTTTGCCGGCGTCTACGGCCTCCCGCTGGTGACGCTGATCCAGAACAACCAATGGGCGATCTCCATCCCGCGCGAAAAGCAAACCGCCTCGGAGACTATCGCCCAGAAGGCCGTTGCCTACGGGTTCAACGGCATCCAGGTGGACGGCAACGACGTGCTGTCCGTCTACGTGGCGACCAAGGAGGCCGTCGACCGGGCCAAGCAGGGCAAGGGACCGACGCTGATCGAGGCTGTCACCTACCGCCTCGGCGTTCATACCACGGCCGATGATCCGACGAAGTATCGCGCCGACGAGGAGGTCAAGAAATGGGAGAAGCTTGACCCCATCCCGCGCTATCAAAAGTACCTTGTCCGGCGGAAACTTTTGGATGACAAACTGATCGAGGAAATCGAGCGTGACGTACAGGCCGAGGTCAACGCCGCCGTTGATCGTTATGAATTCATGCGTGACGTCGATCCCCTGGATTGTTTCAAATACATGTACGCCGAACTACCGGCCGACTTGCGGCGTCAGCGAGAGGAGTTCGCCGAATGCCTCCGCCGCGAGGGTGCCGGCAGGGGACACTGACGGCCGGCCTGGTCGATGTTTTGTGCCACTGCTCAAGAGCATGGCACGGATGCTTCGTTCGCAGTTTGATGTTTTTCGATTGGGGTTCGTGACGCTATGGCTTTGATGACGATGGTACAGGCCGTGAATCGGGCGCTCGACGAAGCCCTCCGCATGGACGACAAAGTGGTCCTTCTCGGTCAGGACATCGGGCAGGACGAAGGCGTCTTCCGCGTGACCGCCGAGCTGCTCAAGCGCTACGGTCCGGATCGGGTGATCGACACGCCGCTGGCCGAAGGCGCAATCTGTGGCGGGGCGATCGGCATGGCCATCTACGGTCTGCGACCTGTGGCCGAAATGCAGTTCTCCGGCTTTTTCTACCAGGCCTTCCACCAGGTCGAGCAGCACGTCTCGCGGTTCCGCAACCGCACCCGTGGGCGGTTCGGATTGGGCATGGTCATTCGCATGCCCTACGGTGGAGGCATCCGCGCCGTCGAGCATCACAGCGAGAGTCGGGAAGTCTACTACGCCCACACGCCCGGTTTGCAGATGGTCATTCCCTCCGGTCCGCGAAACGCCCGCGCGCTGTTGCTGGAATCCATCTTTAACCCTGACCCGGTGATCTTCTTTGAACCTAAGCAGGTCTACCGCTCGTTCAAGGAAGAGGTTCCCGACGAACCGGAGCGCATGCCCATCGGCAAGGCCCAGGTTGCGCGCGAGGGGGATGACATCACCCTTTTTTCCTATGGGGCGATGATGCGTCCGACCCTGGAAGCCGCGGATCAACTCTCCGACGAGGGCGTGTCCGTTGAGATTGTTGATCTGCTCAGCGTGTCCCCCATCGACACCGAAACCATCGTGAACTCGGTCCGCAAGACGGGCCGAGCGGTCATCATTCATGAGGGCCCGCGGCGATGCGGCATCGGCGCGGAGATCGTCGCCCGGATCGTGGAGGATGCCTTGATGCATCTCGAAGCGCCGATCAAGCGGGTCACCGGCTACGACGTGCACTTCCCCTACTTCGCCCGCGAACGCGCCTTCCTCCCCAACGCTGAGCGCATCGCCCACGCCGCCCGTGAAGTGCTCGAGTTCTAGCGAAGGGCGGGAGATGCGTCGTCCCAAGCGGCGGGCTAGAGGACCGTGCGGAGCTGCGAGTTTGGGCACATAGTTTCCCATCCGCGTGATTCCAGTCCGTCGCACCTCGATGGACCGACCGCAGGCCAAGGGCCCAAGGCTGGCGCGATGCCCGCGGCAACCGGTTGAAGCGGCGAGAAAGACGCGACGTTTGCGGACGCTCGTCGTCTCTTTTGTCTCCGTGGGTGCAGTTTCCAGACGCCCGATCCGATAATCGAAATATGAGTACAGGTCATCGGAGCGCCGTCCTGGTCGACACGCCGCAGGCGCCGCCGACCACGCCGCGCGTTCTGGTGGTGATGTACCACTACGTTCGCGACGTCGACGCGCTGCCTCGTCCCGGTGCGCCTGGCCCCTACGAGGGCATTAAGGGGCTGACCACCTCCCAGTTCAGCGCCCAACTCGACCAACTCTGCTCGACGCTGGAGCCGATTGATTGGCCAACCTTCTTCGCCGGGATGAACGGCGCCGCCGATCTTCCAGAAAGGTCGTTTCTTCTGACCTTCGACGACGGCCTGGCCGATCACGCCGAAACCGTCCTGCCGATCCTCGAAGGGAGAGGGCTTCGCGGGGTCTTCTTCGTCTCCGGCGCGGTCTTGACTGAACACCGCATGTTGCCCGCGCACGCGATTCACCTGCTGCTTTCGGCACTGGGCGACGAGCCATTGGAACGCGAGTTGTGCAACCACCTCTCCGCGCGAACCGATTACGCGGAGCTTACCGCGCCGCTGAAGGACGATGCGATCGCCCCGCGTTCCGCCTCCACAATGTATCATTATGAAGCCCCGCGCCGCGCCAGGCTGAAGTACTGGCTGACCATGCAATTGCCCATCGACGTGCGGAACGAAGCCGTCGATGCCCTGTTCGAGCGGCACATCGGCGCTGGCTCCCGCTGGGCGCGCCATTGGTACCTCGGTTGGGCCGATCTGGTGCGAATGCAGTCCTCCGGGCACACCATCGGCGGACACGGTTTCTCGCACGAACCCCTCGCCCGACTTTCTGACGACGACGTCCGTCGCGACGTGACGCACGTCGCCCGCGTCCTCCGCGAGGGCCTCGGCGCGGACTACCGACCGTTCTCCTACCCATACGGAAGTCACCCGGAAGCCGCCGCTGATGCCTGCCGCGACCGCGGTTTCGCCCACGCTTTCACCACTGAACCGCGATGGATTGAGCCGTCCACGGACAAGCTCCTTCTTCCTCGCGTAGACGCGGTTAACGTCGAGATGTTCCTCCGGCGCTTGGTTCCCCAAGAGGTACACGCATGACTTCGCACCTTCACGCCCCAGACCTCACGCCGCCGCCCTCACGCGAAACCACGTCCCAACCGAAGGCATTGACGACGACCACAGGCTCGGACCTGTTGCTGCTCCGCCAATTCCTCGAAGCCTACTGGCTGAGGCCGGAAAACGCCTTGTGGATGACCCTCCGGAGCCGGACCCTCGCCCGTCAGAAACTGAACTCCCCCTCGCTGGACGTAAGTTGCGGCGATGGCGTCTTCATGTTCCTCCACTGCGGCGGCGTCTTAGACTCGAACTTCGACGTGTTCGCCGACGTACGCCCCCTGGACCGCGACCGTGATGAACGCGACGACATGTTTGATCACCTGAGCGACCGTTACGCTCCAGGCATCGTCGCTCCGCCGTCGCGGCGGATTGATGCCGGCACCGATTGGAAGAAAACGCTGCTTGCGAAAGCGGACCGACTTGGGCTTTACGAGAAACTGATCCATCACGACAACGAGGAACCTCTGCCGTTTCCCGCCGAATCCTTCGCCACCATCTATTGCAACGCCGCCTACTGGGTCCGACACATCGACGGGTTCCTCTCCGAGCTTCGTCGCGTTGTCCGCCCGGACGGCCGAGTGATCCTCCAGGTCAAGTTGGACCACATCCGCCGCTACACCCTCGAAGCCTTCGAGTCGCAACTCGGTCGGCGATTCCTGGAGATCATCGGGCGTGGCCGAGCGGATTGTTGGCCCACGCTCGCGTCCCGGCCCGAGTGGGAAGCTCGGTTTCAGTGGGCGGGACTGCGAATCCAAGAGGCGACGCCGTTCGTCACCCGCACTCATGCCCACGTCTGGGACGTCGGGCTTCGCCCGATCGCGCCGTTGCTGGTACGCATGGTGAATGAATTGACGCCCGCTCCGCGGGAGGCCATCAAGAAGGATTGGATCGATCTGTTCTGCGAGCTGCTGGCTCCGTTGTGTCGTCCCGATTTCGACCTGTTCGCCTCCCCCGACGAGCCGGCGGAAATCCAATACGTCTTGTGTCCTGCCTAGTGGTTCGCGACAGCAGGAATGACGGATTCAGGCGGTCCGCTCCCTGACCTGGCCAGGTTGTGTTGGTCCCAGCTCTGATCCAAGCGCCGCACGGCCGAATCTGTACCCTGACCGTGAAGGAGCAGCCCTTCAGCGACCATTAACGGAACGGCCGCGCACCACGACGGCGGCGCCTCCGCTTGTTGACGTCCAAACAATTCCCTACCATGATCCCGCGTCTCACCCCGGGTGGACGCGTGACCGTTCCGGGGCCGAGCTTCTTGCGATCGTTTCGGGACGTTTGCCGCATGACCTCGTCTTGGCTTGAGGAACTTAATCCCGCACAGCGACAAGCCGCCGCCTTCGGCGACGGACCGTTGCTCATCGTCGCCGGTGCCGGAACCGGAAAGACCCGCACGCTGGTGGCTCGGGTCGCCTCGTTGCTGCAACGCGGCGTTCGACCCGATCGCGTCCTGCTGTTGACCTTCACGCGCCGTGCCGCGGATGAAATGCGCTCTCGGGTCGGCCGGCTGGTCGATTCCTCGACCGCGGGACGCGTCTGGGGCGGAACCTTCCATGCCGTCGCCAACCGCCTGCTCCGCATCCATGCCGACGCCGTCGGTCTCTCCAGCGAATTCACCGTCATGGACGAAAGTGACGCCGCCGACCTGATGAACCTCGTCCGCGGAGAGCTGGGCTTGGGCAAGTCTCCGCGACGCTTCCCGCGCAAAGAAACCCTCGTCAAGGTCTACTCTCACACCGTCAACGCCCAACGTCCCCTCCGCGACGTCCTTCAGACCCATTTTCCCTGGTGCGCCGCCGACCTCGACGGCATCCGCGCCGTCTTTGAGGGCTTTGTGCAACGCAAGAAAGCCCGCCAACTGCTCGACTTCGACGACCTGCTGCTCTACTGGAGTCAGCTTTGCCAAACCGCTCGCGTCGGCGAACTCGTCGCCGACCGCTTCGAACACGTCCTCGTCGATGAGTACCAGGACACCAACATCCTCCAGGCCGAGATCCTCCAGGGAATGCGCCGGCGGTACAACAACCTCACCGTCGTCGGCGACGACGCCCAATCCATTTACTCCTTCCGGGCCGCGACCGTCCGCAACATCCTCGACTTTCCGACGCACTTTCCCGGTGCGGCCATCGTCACCCTCGAACAGAACTATCGCTCGATTCAACCGATCCTCGCCGCCGCCAACGCGGTCATGGCCCCAGCGAAGGAGCGCTACACCAAGGAACTGTGGTCCACGCGCGCTTCGGAGCAGAAGCCCGCATTGGTGCGCTGTCTTGACGAAGCCGAGCAGACGAAAGCCGCATGCGATCGGATCTTGGAACACCTCGAACGCGGCGTACCCCTGATGCGCCAAGCCGTGCTTTTTCGCACCGGGCACCATAGCGCCGACCTCGAAATCGAACTCTCCCGCAGGAACATTCCCTTCCGCAAGTACGGCGGACTGAAGTTCGTGGAAGCCGCCCACATTAAGGACGTCCTCGCCCTGCTTCGCATTCTCGAAAACCCGCTGGACGAGGTAAGCTGGTTCCGCGTGCTTCATTGGCTCGAGGGCGTCGGTCCGCGAACCGCCCGGCGAATCATGGAGGAACTTGGCGTTGGGTGCGTGGGCGCGACGGCCTTGCCGGATTCATCCTCGACGGCGCTGGCGATTCGCCCTCCGCTGAAGCGCCTGTTCGACGCTCCGCCGACCGTTCCCGCTTCCGCAAGGGAGTTGCTCGCCGAACTGCGCACCGCGATGGCCTACTGTCGCGGTGTCGACCTCAGTGATTTACCTTCGTCGATACCCGCCGCGCCAGGTGCGATCATCGACCTGGACCGTGACGACGACGCTCACGGCGGCGGCGTTCGACCCGGCGAACCCGCCCTCTCCACCCAACTCGACCGCCTGCGCCGATTCTATGAGCCT
The DNA here is from genome assembly GCA_038043285.1 of Planctomycetota bacterium. Classification (GTDB taxonomy): domain Bacteria; phylum Planctomycetota; class Phycisphaerae; order UBA1845; family UBA1845; genus JBBTCJ01. The sequence goes on from JBBTCJ010000006.1 coordinate 35,582, forward strand.
GTCTGCCAGAGGCTCTACGACGACGCCGCCATCCGCCTGCGCGACGTCGATCAACTCATTCAGATCGCCGCGCGATACCGCTCGCGCTCTCGATTGATCACCGACCTCACCCTCGATCCGCCCCGGGCGACCTCTGACCTCGCCCAGCCTCCGTTTCGGGAGGAAGACTACCTCGTTCTCAGCACCATCCACTCCGCGAAGGGCTGCGAGTGGAACGTTGTGCACATTCTCCACGCCGCCGACGGAATGATCCCCTCGGACATGGCCGTCGCCGACGAAGCGGGCGTTGACGAGGAACGCCGATTGTTCTATGTCGCCATGACCCGGGCCAAGGACATGCTGTACGTCTATTTCCCGCTCCGCTACTACCACCGCCGCTTCGGCCACGGCGACGCCCACAACTTCGCCCAATTGACTCGTTTCTTGGCGCCTTCCACACTTGAGCTGTTCGAACAGCGTCTGGGCGATGCGGCCTTGACCCGTCAACTTCCGTCGCCCGATCGTTCGATCGAGTCGCCCCATTCACGAGTCGCTCGACTGTGGGCGGACTGATCGCCCGCGATCCGCGGGCGGTGCATGTTTGCCGGGTTCCCGCAGTACGAATACGATCCGCGCGCGAACGTCATGGGAGCAGCGAGATGCCCGGCTTGGACAGGAACTATTACGTCGTCGATGCCTTTTCCACCGGTCCCTTTACCGGCAACCCGGCCGCCGTCGTCTGCGACGCCGCTGGTCTGGACGATGACACCATGCGTCGCATTGCCGCCGAGTTTAACCTAAGCGAGACAACCTTCTTTCTTCCTCCGAAGATTTCGCACAGCGATCCTGAGGTCGACCTGTCCGTGCGCATTCGCTGGTTCACTCCGACCGTCGAGGTGGACATGTGCGGTCACGCCACGGTTGCCGGAGTTCACGCCCTAGTCGAATCGGGCCGTCTCCCCACCCCGACCTCGGAGGCGTCCTGTGTCGTCCGCATCGAAACCAAGTCCGGCGTCTTGACCGCTTACGTCGAGCATTTTCCCGGCGCCTCGCATAACCGAATCATCTGGCTCGAACTTCGACCGCCAAGGCTGGAGCCTGTTCGCGTGGACCTGCCCGGATTCGCCTCGGCCTTGGGGTTACTTCCCGGCGATCTCGATGCTGAGCTGCCGCCGAGCACCACCCAGGACCACGACCTGCTGCTCTTCGCCCGGGACATTTCCTGCGTCAACGGCGCCCAGCCGGACTTTGCCGTACTTGCTCGATTGCTTCGAGCCGAACGCTGTCGCGGTCTGTGTCTGGCGACGACCCGGACGTTGACCCCGTCGATTACCGTGCAGTCGCGGTTCTTCGCCCCGACCGTAGGAATCAACGAAGACCCCGTCACCGGCAGCGTTCACGGTCCGCTTGCGGCCTATCTCGCAAGACTTGGACAGATTCCGCGCCATGACGGCGTGTCCGCCTTGCGGTGCGTCCAAGGTACGCCGGGCGGGCGGGCCGGGCTGCTCTATGCCATTGTCCGTGAGACGGATTCCGGCGACCTCGTCGTCCGCGTAGGCGGTCATGCCTGCACGACGATGATTGGGCGATTGGTCCTCTCGGATGGCCTGGATCCTTCCAAGTCGAGCGGGCGCGCATGAGCACCGCCGACCGACCGCGCTTCGTCGCGATCGTCAATCCCGCCTCCGGCCGCGGAAGCGCTCTGCCTCGCGTCCTCGGCGTCCAGCGAGCCTTGCACCGCCGCGGCGCCGAACTCGAAATCATCCCGACCGCGCGCCCGGGGCACGCGACCGAAATTGCCGCGCGCCTCGACGCTTCGGTTCGGGCCGTGCTCATTGCCGGCGGCGACGGGACCGTCTGCGAAGTCGCCGGCGGTCTCCGCGATCTTCACGTTCCGTTTGTCGTCCTGCCATTGGGCACGGAGAACCTTCTGGCCCGCGAGTTAGGCATGCCCGTCGATCCGGAGGCTGCCGCTTGCAACCTGTTGCACGGGCAACCGCGCGCTATCGACGCCTGTGAAATGAACGGGCGAAGGTTCCTCGCCGTCGCCGGCGTCGGGTTCGACGCCGAGTGCGTCGAGCGTTTTATGCGGATTCGACGCGGCCACATCACCCACGGCGATTACTTCTGGCCCATCTGGAGGACCTTCTGGGCGCACAAGTTCCCGATCCTTCACGTGGACGTCGATGGTCAACGGACTTTTGAGGGCCGGGGATTCCTAATCATGGGAAACATCTCCCGGTATTCGATTGGCTGGTGCGTTCTCCCGAGGGCGGTCCCCGACGATGGATTGTTGGACGTCCTGGTCTATCCTTGCCGTTCACGTTGGGAACTCACAGCCCACGCTGCGCGAACCTTTCTGGGGCGGCACCTTCGCGGCGCGGGCGGTGTCATCTACCGCCAAGGTTGCTGCGTCGGCGTCAGCTCACCGACGCGCGTTCCCGTGGAGATCGATGGCGAACCTGGCGGAGAGCTTCCCGCCTTGTTTCGAATCGTTCCTGCGGCCATACATTGCTTGGTTCCACCAGGCTCCCAACGCGTTGCCGACACGCGCGTTGCCGCCTGGGACGCCGACCTTGACGAGAAACCATCGGAGCATCAACCCGGTTGATGAACTCCTCGTGCCGGCTCGGAGAGTCCGGCTTGACTCGCCCGCGCGAGCGTACCACAATGGCGCTCGGTAGAATCGGTTCTGGGCGTTCGCCGGGCCGGACCGTTGCGATGCGACGGGGCGCGCTGCCCGTGTACCTCGGATTCGTCAGATTCGTGGCGTTTGACGGCGAAGGGTGGCTGAGGCGGGCCGCCTATGGGAGGGCGCAGGATTGTGACTTTTTTCACAATCCAGGCGCTCGCTCGATTTCTATTTTGAGCGATCAGGCGCGAAGTTGTTTGTGTAGACGGCAATCTGGCGCCAAGAGAGCGATTTGTGAGCGATTCAAACGAACTTCTGCCGGGCGGAAACGCACGTCCCCTCGGCGGGGCGCCGATGCGGGCTGACGTTCCGCCCGACGTCGAGCCGATGACCCTGACGCTGCTGGGGCGTTTTTTCGGCGTGCCCTTGTTGATCATCGGCGTCGTCGTCGCCGGCGCGGTCGTGGTCGTTTTGCTCTTTGGCGGGCCGGCCCTGCCCCAGAAGCGGACGGTCGAGAGCCTGATTCAGTCGCTCGAGAGCAACAGCGGCGATCGAAGCGCGGGACTGCTTCTGCCTCGTGAAAAGGAGCTGTGGCAGACGGCGCTGGAGTTAAGCGAGCGTCTCCGCAACAAAACGGCGGAACTGACCGACGCCGAGATAGACACCGTCGCCGCCAGGCTTGCCGCGATCATCGATGCCGATTTGGCGGTGGTGGACAAGGCCGCCAAACCTCGCGACCAAGGCGGCGGGCAGCAAGGGTATCACCGCCAACGACGAATGGAGTTCGTGTTGCGAGCGCTGGCTCGAACGGAACGAGACCAGGCCCTCGGCAAGCTTGTGGAGGTCGTTCGCGCCGGACCGCCGACGTTGGCCATCGTCGCCATGCAGGAGTTGGCCAACCTGCGCGAGTTTCCCCGCGCCAGGGAAGGCGTGGCTCCGATCGTAGGGTTGCTGGAGCGCGGCGGGTCGACGGAGTCGGCGTTGGTCGCCTGCACCGCGTTATCAGTATTGGCTTATCCCGGCGATCCGGTGGTGATCGCGGCGCTCGAGCGTGCCAGACTCACCGGCGACGGTGAGATTGCCTGGTCGGCCGCTCTGGCGGAGGCGAGGCTCGGCAGCCCTGCGGGAAAGACGACCTTGCTGGATATGCTCGATCGCGCGTACTGGGAGGGCGGCGAGCGCTATGAGGTGCGCGACGCCGGTGGGCAGGTGCATCGCTATCGAATGCCCGGAGTACGGATCGACGGATTGTTGATTGCGGCGATCCAAGCCGCCGCGGCGATCGAGGATCTGGAAGTACGGGCTTCCGTCGAGCGGTTGCTGGCCGATCGTTCGCCCCGCGTGGCGGCGGCGGCCAGGGAACGAACCGGTTCCTCCGGGCGCGGCGACCTTCCCGGTGCGCCGAATCAGGAGAGGGTGGACTGATCCGATGCCGACCAAAGAGCTTGTCACCAAGGTCTGGATCGATCCCGGCTGCATCGTCTGCGATGCCTGCGAGACGACGGCTCCCGATGTCTTTGAGGTCTTGGAAGAAACCTGCATCGTCCGCCCGGCTGCCCTGAGCATCGAGTTCACCAAACCGCGCACACAAGCTATCAAAGATGCGGCCGAGGAATGTCCCGTCGACGTGATCAAGTTTGACGTGGTTGCGCTGGAGGTCTCCGAGGCGGAGGCGGCTGCCGTTCCCGCGGAGGCCGCCGCGCCGGCGCCTAAGCCGGCCAAGGCCGAGAAGGCCGCTACGGCAACCCACGCCGAGCCGAAGCCCGCCTCGCCGATCAAGGCTCCCACGGCGGCGCACGACGTGACGCACACCGTCGCCGGCGCGCCGGATCCGTCTATTGCGGCGCTGCTGAGAGCGGCCATGACCAGAGGCGGGAACGCCGGAATCGAACGTGCCGGCGGCGGCATGACCGAATCTGGCGAAGCGTGGAAGCGTAAGGATCCTCGAGAACTTCCTCCCGACGCCCGGCAGGCCATGGTGATGGAAGCCGCACGCAAGGCAAAACAAGAGGGTGACGTCTCGCGCCGCGCGTTCATGAGCAACGCCGCCCTCGGCGCCGGTTGGCTCGCGTTCGGGGCCGGGGCTGCGGTGTCGATCGGTCCGGCCTTCGGGCGATTCATGATGCCCAACGTGCTGGAGGAGCCTGACCCGCGCATCCGCGTCGGCAAGTTGCAACGCTATCTCGAAATGGATCCGGGTGGGGTGAACGAAGACTTCAAGCCCCAGGGCATCTGGATGATCCGCGAGGAGAGCCGCGTCGCGGCCCTCAACATCATTTGCACCCACCTGGGTTGCATTCCGAACTGGCTGCCCAACGACCGCAAGTTTAAGTGCCCGTGTCACGGCAGCGGATATAAGCCCGATGGAGTCAATTTCGAAGGTCCGACGCCGCGTCCGCTCGAGCGGTTCCGCATCTACCTCGAAGACGGGGTCGTCATCGTCGACAAGAGCAAGAAGTTCCAGTACGAACTGGGGCAATGGGATCAGCCGGGGAGTTCTATCCCCGCCTAGGCGCGGCGCGAAACGTGGTGAGGACGCAAGAGAACAATGTCACGAATCGGTGATTGGGTACGGGAATGTCAGATCTGGGGGAGCGTGTTCCGTCACGGGATTCCCCGCGATCGCCGCACCCGGGCGATGGCCATTCTCAGCAACGTCTTCCTGCACCTGCATCCGGTTGCGATCCGCAAGAGCGGCATCCGCCTCTCGTTTACCTGGTGCATGGGCGGGTTGACGTTCTTTCTGTTTCTCGTCGAAATCGTCACCGGCGTGCTGCTGATGTTCTACTATCGCCCGACCGTCGAGTACGCCTACGTCGACATTGAGGGTCTGCGGGCGCACGTGACCTTGGGGTTGCTCCGGGAGATGCACCGCTGGGGCGCGCACGCGATGGTCATCACCATCTGGCTGCACATGCTCCGCGTGTTTCTGACCGGAAGCTACAAGCCGCCGCGGGAGTTCAACTGGGGCGTCGGTGTGGTGCTGTTGGTGTTGACGTTGTTGCTCTCGTTCACCGGATACCTGCTGCCCTGGGACCAGTTGGCCATGTGGGCGATCACCGTGGGATCGAACATGGCCCGGGCCACTCCGCTGGCGGGTCACGAAGGTCCGGCCGCCGCGTTCCTGCAGATCGGCGGCGTTCCGTTGGTACACGGGGGGGACGACGCTCGTTTCGGGCTGTTGGCGGGCACGTTCGTCGGACCCAATGCGCTTCTTCGGTTTTATGTCTTGCACTGCGTGTTTATTCCGGTGGTGGTGACGGTCCTGCTCGCGGTCCATTTCTGGCGGATCCGCAAGGACGGCGGAGTCAGCGGGCCTCTGTAGGCGGAATCGGCGCGGGTTCGCGGAGGATGGGTGCGGTTGATGGACGGATCGTTGTCGATGGTGGCGGCTTCGCCGGCTCTCGAGAATGCGAAGAACCTGATCAATGCGGTCTGCCAGCCGCACTGGTTCCTCATTCTTTCGGTGACTGCCTTTGTTATTTTTCTGGCGGGGTATCGCGTCTTCACCAAACCCTCGGTCGCGGTTCCGCTGGCCGGGCTGATCGTCGCGTTCTTCTTGGCGAGCTGTCTGGATCCCAACTTTCTGCTGATCGTCAAGAAGCCCGACAACGTCCCGATCGTGATGATGATGTTCGCGATCACGTTTTTCATCTGGCTGGCGTTTCGCCAGGCGGCATTGAATGACGGGCGGATCGAGCGTGGGGAACCGCTCCTGGAAGCCGGCGCCGAGGACAAGGTGCTGGTTTGGCCCGATCTGGTCTATATCGAATTGATCTGCCTGGTGTTGTTCACCGCATTCCTGACGGTCTGGGCGATCGTGCTCCGCGCGCCGCTGGAGCAACCGGCGGATCCCGCGGTGGCGCCCAATCCGGCCAAGGCCCCGTGGTATTTCCTGGGCTTGCAGGAAATGCTGGTCTACTTCGACCCCTGGCTGGCGGGGGTGTTGCTGCCCGGCTTGATCATTGTCGGTCTGATCGCCATCCCCTACATCGACACCAACCCGCGCGGAAACGGATACTACACCTTCAAGGAGCGCCGCTTCGCGATCTCGACGTTTCTGTTCGGGTTCCTGATCTTGTGGGTAGTGCTCATCATCTTCGGGACGTTCTTGCGCGGTCCGAACTGGAACTTCTTCGGTCCCTATGAGTTTTGGGATCTCCACCGACCAATGGCCCTGCTCAACACCGAGTTTCACGATCTCTTCTGGATCGGGTTGCGGGGGCAGGCGCTGCCCACGGAGAACGTCGGCTTTATTCCCGGCTACCTCATCCGCGAACTGCCGGGCATGATCGTGCTGGGCGCCTACTTCATCCTCGGACCGTTGTTCCTGAAGGCGTTGTTCTTCCGCAAACTTTACCGGCAGATGGGGTTCCTTCGTTTCAGCGTCATGTCGATGCTGATGCTGGTGATGCTGTTGATGCCGATCAAGATGGTTCTGCGGTGGACGCTGAACCTCCACTACATCGTCGGCATCACGGAGTGGTTCCTGAACGTGTAGTCCGCGAGCGATGGGCCGCGGCCGGCGGCATCGTGCGGCGAATGGATGCGTAAGACATGCCCGTCACTGAGGATCGTCTCTATCGTCCCGATCGGCTGAACCGCTGGTTCGCCGTCAGCAGCATCATCATGACGATTTCGATCGCCTGGCTGATCCAGGTCGATTACGACCGCCCCTGGAAGGACTTTCAGGACCGCTACTTCGTCGGCAAGGCGGCGCTGGCGCACCTGGATTACCTCGACGCCGCCCGCGAGCAGCGCGTGGCGGAGTCAACCAAGGCCGAACGGCGAGTCCAGGATGAGCGAGAACTTCTCGACCAGACCTCCGGGGCGAGGCTGGCGACGTTGCAAAGCGACCTTGCCACCGCGGATCTGGAGTTCCGGAAGGCCGACGCCCCATACAGCAAGGCTTCGCAGGTTCTGGAAGTCACCAAGGATACCTACGAGCGCAAGCTCGGCGCCTCCGGCGCGGAGCATCCCGAGACCATCGCCGCCCACCAGCAGTTCCAGATTGAGGAAGACGACGTTGATCGACTTCGCAAGGAAAAGGAGCGCTGGGAAGACGAGAAGCGACGCATCGCGGCGGACCTCCGAGAGCTGGAAAAGGGCGTCCGTACCGCCGAGAAGGCGCTCTTGGATCTTCGGCAGGTAGCCGAAAGCGCGTTGAGCAAGGATCGCGCCTACCGCGGCGTGCTGGAGTTCCGCGGCGGCGAGTTCCTCGGGGGGCTGCCGATCGTGCGCGGCATCATCAACATGCCGCTTCTCGATTTCACCGCTCCGAAGAATACGCCGGCGCGGCACCAGGTGAACCAACTCGTACTTCCCGACGTTCGGCAGCGTCTTAACTATCTGGAAAGTTACACGACCGATCGATGCACGACGTGCCACGTGGCGATCGACGATCCTGAGTTTTCAAAGGGCAATCTCGCCCGCAAGCTGGAACGATCGCTGCCCGGGGTCATGGAGGCGATGCAGCGGGCGGGCAAGACGGGATTGCCCTTGCCCCAGCCCCCGACGCTGCACGGCACCGAGTCGCCGCTACCGCCGGGAAAAGTCACCGACCACTGGGACGAGCTGGCGGTCAAACAGCAGGACGACTATTTCCAGGGCCTGCTGGCGGTGGTGAACGATTATCTGAAACAAACCGGTCGAAAGGCAATCGAACTCGGCCAGCCGGTCCTCGCGCATCCCAACCTCGAGTTGTACGTCTCGGTGGATTCCCCGCACGCTCAGGCACTGATGGGCTGCACCGTATGCCACGAAGGGAACCCCCAGGAGACCGACTTCGTCCAAGCGGCCCACTCCCCACCGACGCACGAGGCCGAGGAGCGCTGGGCGGACGAATATTACATCAGCGAATTGGGCGTGCCCAACGTCACCTTTGAAACCATCGCCCACTACTGGGACCGCCCGATGCGTCTTCCGCAGCACACGGAGGCCGGCTGCGCGAAATGCCACGCGGAGATCACCGACATTGACCGCTTCCGCGGCGAGCGCGTTGGGGCCCGGATCAACCTCGGGCAGCACTTGTTCCGCGAGGTCGGCTGCATCAATTGCCACAACGTCGAAGATCTCAAGGAGTCGCGTCGCGTCGGACCCGATCTGCGGCACGTCGGGTCGAAACTGACCGCGCCGTTCGTGCAGCAGTGGGCCTTCTTCCCGCAGAAGTTCCGCCCCTCGACGCGCATGCCGCACTTCTTCGCCCAGGAGAACAACCGCGCGGAGAGTCGAAACCAGTTCGACACCGATCCGGTGCTGCGGACGCAGACCGAGGTCGCGGCGATTTCTCGATATCTGTTCGCCACCTCGGCGCCGTGGAAACCGGCGGAGCGTCCGCCCGATCTGAAGGGCGATCCCCAGCGCGGGCGTGAGTTGTTCAAGTCCGTCGGCTGCCTGGCGTGCCATTCCAACATCCAGGAGTTCGGCGAGCAGTGGATCACCGAGGATCTCATGCAGCGCGAGGGCCTTGGCCAGGAGAAAGCCCTCTACCGCTACAAGGGCATGACGCTCAATGAGCGCGTCCGCTACGCCGAGGAGCATTTCCACTCGCAGACGGAGTCGTTCTTCCAGCCTGAAAACGCCCGGTTCGACCCGGAGAAGAAATACAACAAACCCACCTTCAGCCGCTTCGCGCCGGAGCTTTCGGGCATCGGGTCCAAGTCCACGGAGGCCTGGTTGTACGCCTGGCTGCTGGATCCGTCGAAGTACGCGAAGGACACCAAGATGCCGAGTCTGCGGCTTACGCCCGCCGAGGCCGCCGACATCGCCTCTTATCTGATGACGCTGAAAAACGACGAGTTCGAGCAGCATGAGTTCCCGATGGACTCGGCTGCCCTGCGCATGTCCGACGATCTGATCTTCTCGCTGTTGGCGTCGCAGCGATCCGAACGTCGCAGCCGGGCAATCATGCATGACGACGGCGGCGAGTTGACCCGGATGCTCGTCGGGCTTCTTGCCGATTCGTTCGCCGAGGGCGTCGCGGCGGAGTTGCCGCGGGCCGTCGGCGATGCGGAGAGGCGCAAGCTCGGCGAGGGGGCGGCCTACGACGTCGTGAGTCCGATGTCGCTGCAGGACAAGAAGTTGACGTACCTCGGCAGCAAGATGATCGGGCACTATGGCTGCTACGCCTGCCATATGATACGCGGGTTCGAAAAGACCACGCCCCCCGGGACCGACCTGACGACCTGGTCGGAAAAACCCGTGACCCAGCTCGATTTTGCCTTTTTCGGCGATGCGTTCCACGGAATGCGCGAGGAGAAGGAGGAGGTCTTCGGATATGTGTATCCGCAGGACGGTAAGGAGCTGAACGACTGGTCGCCCATCGACGATCGCGCCCGGGAGCAGATCCGCCACACCCACGCCGCGTTCGCCAAGCACAAGATGCTCAATCCGCGCATTTGGGACCGGGAGAAAATCAAGAAGCCGTACGACAAACTGAAAATGCCTAACTTCTACTTCACCGAGGAGGAGTCCGAGGCCCTGACGACGTACCTGGTCTCACGCGTACCCCCGCGGGTTTCCGAAAAGCTGGCGGTCGATTACGACACGGACCTGCTCGGTCCTATCGCCCGGGGCAGGTTCCTGACGCGGGAGCTGAACTGCATCGCCTGTCATCAGATTGAGGACAACGCGCCGCTGGTGCAACAGTTCTATCGCCGGAAGCAGTCCGGGCGGCTGGAGTTTGACCTCAACAACGCGCCACCGCTGCTGTGGGGCGAGGGGGCCAAGCTGCAGCACAACTGGTTCCATCGTTTCGTGCAGCATGTCGAGCCGTTGCGGCCTTGGTTGCAGATTCGAATGCCGAGTTTCAAACTCACCGGCGAGCAGCGGACAACGCTGGTGGAGTATTTCGCGGCGCTGAGTCGGCAGGACTCGAGCAAACTCGCGGGATTGCTGGCGCCGATCGACGAATACCTGAACAAGGCGAGCGAGGCCGCCGCTTCCCGGGGCGGCCCGGCAGAACCGCCGGCCCCTCCGACCAAGCCCGGATCGGATTGGTTCGAGGAGGAGTCGCTACGGGAGCGGACGGCGGGCCTCCGCCGTTGGGCCGTCGAGCGTAAGCTGGTTCGCGCGGGCGACGTCGATCCGCTGACCACTGCGCCGGAGAGGTTACGCAACGGTTACGCGCAGATGCTCGCGCGCATCCGATTCCTCAAGGATTTGTACAACGTTGAGTATCCCTTCGTCGAACCGGCGGCGCCGTTGTCGCCGGAAGCAGAGTACGCGAAAGGACAAGAGTTCTTCACCGACATGGGATGCCTGAAGTGCCATATTCTCGGACCGATGCTTCCCGGTCCGGCCAAGAGCACAGATGACTTCACCAACGTCTACCGTCTTGACGGCGTCCGCGGAGAGGGCGAGGGGGCCGCGGCCATCATCAACGGCACTACCTATCCGGTCGGCGTGGTGATTGATGGGTGCAAACTCATCAGTGCAACGAATGTCTACTATGACACCGGTGACGTGGAGACCAAGGCGATTTTCGAAGGGCCCAACGCGGCCGGGCAGACCGAGCGTATCGTGCTGCAAGCGCCCAGTGCGCCGAACCTGGGTCTGACCAACCAGCGGCTCCGGCGGGCGTGGGTGTTCGACTGGATGCTGAGTCCGCAGTTGATTCAGCCGGGAACCAAGATGCCGCAGAACTTCCCCGGCGGGGAAAGCCCCTATAAGGGGGACGCGAAGTATCCGGGGACGGGCATGGATCACATCAACCTGTTGGTCGACTATCTGTACGACGCGGGAACCAAGGCTGCTCGCTCGCCGTTGCAAAAAGTGGTGGCGCCGAGTGGGGACGAGTCCTTCGAAGAGTCGAAGGAGTTCGAGGATTAGCGAGGCTCCGGGGTGCTCCAGACGCGGGAAGTTGGGCGGGGCGGCCTTCTCGTTTGCGAGAATTTTTGGAGAAAATGGAAAATCGTCGGAAAACGGGGCTTGAAATGGCGGCGGGCTTCGCGTACAAGCCCGTTCCGCATTGGCGAAAGTAGGGCGTTGCGCTTAGGAGATGGCACGATGGTTCGTTTCAGGGTCGCGTTGGCGGTCGGATTGGTGGCGGCGTGGTTGGCGGCCTCGCCCGCTCGGGTTTGGGCGGCGGACGACGGCACGATCAAGGGCAAGGTGATCTTCAAGGGCGACAAGGACAAGTACAAGAGAACCGTTCTTGACACCTCGAAGGATCCCAATTGCAAGAAGTCGAAGGACAAAATCGGCAACTACGAGGTCGTCCTCAACACCAAGGGCGATCCCATCACGGTTCGCAACGTCCTGGTGTCAATCAAGAACGATTTCGCGGGCAAGACGTTCACCGCTCCGACCGAACCGAAGACCCTCACCCAGCACGGGTGCGAGTACGATCCGCACGTCCTGGGGCTTGTGGAAGGTCAGGGGTTGAAGGTGCTCAACGGCGACGACACCAACCACAATATTCACTTCCTCCCGAAGAAAAACGAGGAACACAACTTCTCCCAGCCGAAGAAGGACGCGGAAACGGGCAAGGAGTTGAAGCTGGTGGCGGAGGCCGAGCCGTTCAAGATCAAATGCGACGTGCATCCGTGGATGGGCGCATGGATCGGCGTCTACAAGCACCCGTTCTTCGCGGTCACCGGCGAGGACGGAACCTTCGAAATCAAGAACCTCCCGCCGGGCAAGTACACGGTGGAGGCGTGGCACGAGACCTTCGGAAAGCTGACGGCGGAAGTTGAAGCTCGGCCGGGTTCGGTAAGCGAGCAGGATTTCACCTTTGAGCCGAAGTAGTTGCGGACGCGGCGCGGTGCGGGCCGGCGCGAGCGGTTCGGACTTTTAGAAAGTCAAGTAGGCGGCGGCGGCGCGCCCGGCGTGAAGTTTGGTGCGCTTTATCCCTGTACCGGTGTCACCCGGCGGGGCCCACGCGACGACGCCAGGATCAGCCGAGTGGTTCCGGCTGGACGGCGAGACGGCGGACTCGCGCCGGATGGTGCGAAGGAGGTATCAGTTTGTCACGGTCATGGATCGTCATAGCGATGATCGGCGCGGCGTTGTGGGCCGGCACGGCGGTGGCGCCGAGGGCGGCGTTGGCGCAAGCGGCCGCCCCGAAGATGGAAGGCGTCAAGATCGACGGGGAGTACGGCCCGTTCCTTCCCACCGACGTTTCGCGCGACGGGCATCGCATCGACGGCCTGATTGACCTGCTGCATTACTTCATGATCGCGCTGTTCGTGGGCTGGGGCATTTTCTTCGTTTATTGCCTTGCGAAGTTCCGGCAGCGGCCGGGGCGCAAGGCGGATTACGAGATGGTCAAGGCCAAGCCCTCCAAGTACGCGGAGATCGTGGTGGCGATTTTCGAGGCGGTTTTGTTGCTCGGTTTTTCCATCCCGATCTGGGCGAGCGTCAAGACGCCGGACCCGGACCCGAATCCGGTGAAGGTCCGGGTGATCGCCGAACAGTTCGCATGGAACTTTCACTATCCCGGCAAGGACGGAAAGTTCGGCAAGACGGCACCGAAATTCATCAACACGGCCACGAATCCCGCGGGGGTTGATCCCTCCGACCCAGTCGGTAACGACGACGTCGTCAGCGGCGAACTGCATCTTCCGGTCAACAAGAGCGCCATGTGTGAGATTACGTCCAAAGACGTGATTCATAGCTTTTTTATCCCGGTCATGCGCGTGAAGCAGGACGCGGTTCCGGGAATGCGGATTCCGGTCTGGTTCCACCCGGTCAAGACGGGGACGTATGAAGTGGCGTGTGCACAGTTGTGCGGGAACAACCATTATTCGATGCGGGCGCTGCTCTTCCTGCAGACTGAAAGCGACTACAACGCCTGGTTGGAGAAGAAGAGCGCTCCGGCCGAGACGTTCGACGAGGGCTAAGGGTACATGAGCGGACATCACAATCCATCGGGCCGGCATCACGACCATGACCACGGTCATCACCAGCTTTCGTTCCTGCGAAAGTACGTGTTCTCGGTGGACCACAAGGTCATCGGCGTGCAGTACGCGGTGACCGCCTTGGTGTTCCTGTTCTTCGGGTTCAGCCTGATGATGCTGATGCGCTGGCAGCTGGCGTATCCGGGGAAATCGCTTCCGCTGCTCGGCGGGTTGTTTCCGCCGGACGGTGTGATGAAGCCGGAGATGTACAACTCGCTGGGGGCGATGCACGGGACGATCATGATCTTCCTGGGCGTCGTTCCTCTGCTGGTCGGCGGATTCGGCAACTACGTCTTGCCGCTGCAGATCGGCGCGCCGGACATGTCCTTCCCCAAGCTCAACATGATGAGCTACTGGGCCTATTTCGTCGGCGGGGTGGTCATGCTGTCGAGCTTTTTCGTGCCGGGCGGGGCGGCCAACTCCGGGTGGACTTCGTATGCCCCGCTGTCGGTCATCGCCGGCAAGGGCCAAACCGTCTGGTTGCTGGGCATGGTGTTTCTGATCACTTCGTCGTTGCTGGGGTCGGTGAACTTCATCACCACGATCGTCCAGTTGCGGGCGAAGGGTCTGACGATGTTCCGGTTGCCGTTCTTCGTGTGGGCGCAGTTTGTGACGGCCTTCCTGCTGCTGCTGGCGTTTCCGCCGCTGGAGGCAGCGGCGGTGTTGCAACTGATGGACCGGCTGGCGGGCACGAGTTTCTACATGCCCGAGGGTTTGGTGGTCAGCGGCGTTCCCCAGGCGTACACCGGCGGTGGAAATCCGCTGCTGTATCAACACCTGTTCTGGTTCCTGGCGCATCCGGAGGTGTACGTTCTGATTCTTCCGGGCATGGGCATTGTGGCCGAGGTCATCGCCAACAACACGCGGAAGCCGTTGTGGGGCTACCGGGCGATGGTGTATTCGAGCATCTTCCTGGGCTTCATGTCGTTCATCGTGTGGGCCCACCACATGTTCATCACCGGCATGGGAACCAAGATCAGCGCGTTCTTCGCGGCGACGACGATGATCATTTCGATTCCGTCGGTCATCATTCTGACAGCCATGATCATCAGCCTGTATCGCGGATCGATTCGGTTCAACGTGCCGATGTTGTTTGCCCTGGCGTTTCTGCCGATGTTTGCCATCGGGGGATTGACGGGCCTTCCGCTGGGCCTGCCGGCCTCAGATATTCAGTTGCATGACACGTACTATGTGATTGGGCATTTCCACTATGTGGTGGCGCCGGGAACGATCTTTGCAATCTTCGCGGGGATTTATTTCTGGTATCCCAAGGTCACGGGGAAGCGGTTGAATGAGGCGCTGGGCAAGATTCACTTCTGGCTGTCGCTGATTTTCATGAACGTGGTGTTCATGCCCATGTTCTTCCAGGGCCTGGCCGGCGTGTCGCGACGGTTGTACGACCAGACGGTCTACGCCCACGGGGAGGCGGTTCAGACTTTGACGCGGATGTCGTCGTGGGGCGCGTGGATGCTCGGCGTGGCCCAATTGCCGTTCATCCTCAACTTCGTCATGAGTCTGGTCGCGTCGCGAAAGACGGCGGAGAATCCGTGGCAGGCGACCACGCTGGAGTGGGCGGCGCCCACGCCGCCGCCGCACGGGAACTTCCTGGTGCCGCCGGTGGTCCATCGCGGTCCGTACGAATACAGCGTTCCCGGCATGAAGCGGGATTTCTTCCCCCAGCACCTGGTAGTGGAGGGCTAATCGCTTGTCGGCAGGAACGTTGCCTTATAAGGTGGAGCCGCACCCGGTCACGGGCGTATACAGCGGCAAGCTCGGGACGTGGTTGTTTCTGGCGTCCGAAGTGATGCTCTTCGGCGGGTTGCTGTCGGCCTACGTCTTCCTTCGGGTGGGCGCTCCGGAGGCCGGGCCGGCCGCCTGGCCGACGCATGAGCAGACGGAACTGAGCTGGAAGATCGGCGGGATCAACACGCTGGTGCTGATCCTGTCCAGCGTCACCATGGTGATGGCGTGGGTGGCGCTGAAGATGAACGACGTCGCCAAGGGGAAGATGTACCTGGCCGTGACCGCGGCGCTGGCGATGACCTTCATCGTGGTGAAGCTGGCGCTGGAGTACCACCCCAAGTTCAAGCACCACCACGTTCCGTCGACGAACAACTTCTTTGCCCTGTATTTCACGCTGACGGGTCTGCACGCGTTGCACGTGCTGGGCGGGGTGGTGGTGATCCTGTATTTCTTATTGCCCGGCGCGGGATTGTGGAAGACGAACCCGACCTATTACACCAACCGTATTGAGTGCACGGGGTTGTACTGGCACTTTGTTGATCTCGTGTGGATTTTCCTGTTTCCGATTCTGTACCTGATGAACTAGGAGCATGCGATGGGCGGGGCGCACGCGGACGTCAGTGGACACGTCAAAATGTACATCGCCGTCTTCGCGGCCCTGGCGATCGGGACGATTGTCACGGTCTTGGCGTCCACCGTCGATCTGGGGGGGCATTGGAACGTGGCGGTGGCGATGGCCATCGCGGCGGTGAAGGCGTCGCTGGTGGCGGCGATCTTCATGCACCTGAAGTGGGAGAGCGCTTCGGTGATCTGGATCACGCTGCTGTTCTGCGCGATTTTCTTGGTTGTGCTGATGGCCCTGCCTGTGTTGACCTCCGGCGATCGACCGCCGATGGTGCAGATCGGTTCGTGGGGATAGGGCGGTCCGGGGGACAGGGCGGCGCATGTCGCTGAAAGCAGTCCATATTTTGTTTGTCTGCGCCTCGATGTTTTTGTGCGCCGGTTTTGGCGCGTGGGCGGTCGGCGAGTTCCGAACGACGCGAGACCTGGGAACGCTGTTGTGGGGCGTCGGAGCGTTCGCGATCGGGGTCGGGATGATGGTGTACGGGCGATGGTTTCTCAAGAAGCTGCGGGGCGTCGGCTATCTATGACCCGATCGCGTTGCGTTTTTGGAACGGCGGTTCTGGCGGTGCTTCTGCAGTGCGCGCCGACACATGCGTGCGCCGTCTGCTTCGGCGATCCGGACTCGGCGATGGCCAAGGGGGTCGTTGTCGGCGTCTACGTGATGATCGGGGTCGTCGGGGTGGTGCTGGCGGGAATCGTGGGGACGGCGGCTACGTGGATGCACAGAGGTCGTCGCTTGGCGCAGGCTGGTCTGATCGACTTCCCTTCCGACTCATGAACGTAGATCATTCAGGCGAAATCGCGGTGGTTCCCGGCTATCGCCGGGGTCTTCACGTCGTCTCCTTGCTCACGGTGTGCGCGTTGCTACCGCTGATGCTGGTCGGCGCCGGAGTCACCAGCAAAGGGGCGGGAATGGCGTTTCCCGACTGGCCGACGTCGAACAGCCACCTGCTCAATCCTCCCGGCTGGCTCGAGGAAGAGGCGAAGTTCTGGGAGCATGGACACCGCCTGATCGGCTGGGTCGTTGGGATGTTGGCGATTGTCCTGGCCGTTTCGCTATGGAAGGCCCGGGGCATCCGCCGGACAATGGGGCTGGTGGTTCTCGGGGCGATTATCGTCCAGGGAGTTCTGGGCGGGTTGCGGGTGACGGAAGTGTCGACGTCGCTGGCGGTCGTTCACGGCGTTTGGGCGCAGGTGTGCTTTTGCCTGGCGTGTGTGGTGGTCATGTTGACGTCGGAATCATGGTTGACGTCCGCCGGGGCCCTCACGGCGCGAGGGACGATGTTTTTCCGTCGCGGGTGCGTGGCGGCGTCGATCGTGGTGTTCGTTCAATTGGTGAGCGGCGCGGTGTTTCGACATTTTCGCTGGCAGGGTGCGTTGGCGGCGCACTTTCTGTGGGCCGTCGTCACCATCCTGATCGCTAGCTGGCTGGCGATGTGGGTGCTTGAGCAATACGGACGGCATCCGCTGCTGGAGCGATTGGGGAAATGGATGGCGGGATTGATCGGCACGCAGATGCTGCTGGGGGGGGTGGCGTTTTTGGTGACGGTGATGGGCGGGCAATGGCCCGGCCTGTTGCGATGGGCGGTCCCGTCGCTGCACGTTTTGGTGGGGGCTTTGATGTTGTCGTGTACGTTGATGATTACGCTGTGCGCGTGGCATGTACTTTGTCCGGCGGACGGCGTTGAGGTCGGTGTGTTGCCGAACGCGGCTACGGTGAGGGCGATATGAGCGAGGTGATGGAGCTCGCCGTCGGGTCGTTGACGCACTCCGCGAGGAGTCGCGCGTCGGCAGTCATCGAACTGTGCAAGCCTCGCGTTTCGGCAATGGTCCTGGCCGCGACGGCGGTCGGGTTCTTCATGGCTTTGTCCTCTCCGCTGGACCTTCGCTTGTCGCTGCTTTTATTCAACACGGTGGTCGGGACGGCCTTGGTCGCGGCGGGGGCGAATGCGATCAATCAGTACATGGAGGCGGATTTCGACGCCCGGATGGAACGCACCGCGTCGCGGCCGATTCCTTCGGGGCGATTGTCCCGCGGCGAGGCGTTGGCGTTTGGGCTGTCCTCGGCGGTGTTCGGCGTCGCGGGTCTTTGGGCGTTGACGGGACTGGTTCCGGCGATGGTTGCGGCGACGACGTTCGTGACCTACGTCAGCGCCTATACGCCGCTGAAACGGGTGACTCCGTTGTGCGTTTTCGTCGGGGCGGTTCCCGGGGCGTTGCCGCCGGTGATCGGGTGGACGGCTGCCGGCGGGACCCTGGACGTTGGGGCTTTTCTGCTGTTTTCGATCGTGTATTTCTGGCAATTGCCGCATTTTGCGGCCATCGCGTGGCAGCATCGCGAGGACTACGCCCGGGGCGGGTATCCGATGCTCGCGGTGTTGGATGGCGACGGTTCGCGGACGATGCTGCATGTGGTGACGCATTCGGTGGGGCTGGTGTCGGCGAGCGTTCTTCCGTTCGTGGTCGGAATTGCGGGATCGACCTACGCGGTGGGAGCGGTGCTGCTGGGTTTGGCGTTCTTCGGCAGCGGCTGCATCTTTTTGTCGCAGAAGACACCGCGGGCGGCGCGGATTCACGTTCTTGCCTCCGTGGTCTACCTTCCGTTGCTGTTGGGACTCATGCTGTTCGACCGGGTGTAGGTTTTCTCACTCCTTACGTCCGCGGATTCTCGTGGTGGTCTCGGCGCGTGCATGGTTGCGGGATTGAACGATGACCTCGGCGACTGCCGTTGAGGTTTCTAGCTTGTCGTACCGATTCGGCGAGCGTTTGGCGCTGGATCGGGTGGACCTCCGCGTCGAGGCCGGGACGATTCTGGCCTTGCTTGGCCCCAACGGCGGGGGGAAGACGACGCTCTTTCGGGTTCTTACGACGTTGCTGACGCCGTCGGAGGGTCGGGCGAGCGTCGCCGGGGCTGACGTGGTTTCCCAGCGGGAGCAGGTTCGTTCGCGGATCGGGGTGGTTTTTCAGAATCCCAGTCTCGACAAGAAACTGACGGTGGCGGAGAACATGAGGCACCAGGGCCACCTTTACGGTCTGTTCGGCGGAGTACTCAGGGAGCGTGCCGCCGAGCTGCTGCGACGCTTCGGGTTGACGGAACGGGCTGCTGATCGCGTGGAGACGCTTTCGGGCGGATTGCAGCGGCGGGTGGAGTTGGCCAAGTCGCTTCTGCACCGACCGGCGGTGCTGATTCTCGACGAGCCGAGCACGGGACTGGATCCCGGCGCGAGAGCGTTGTTGATGCAGCAGCTTCATGAGCTTCGGGACCGGGACGGCGTGACGTGCCTGTTGACCACCCACCTGATGGACGAGGCCGATCGTTGCGACCGGGTGGCGATTCTGGATCGCGGTCGGTTGATCCGCGCCGAAACGCCGACGGCGTTGAAGGGTACAATTGGCGGCGACGTGCTGACGATCTGCTCGGGCAACCCCGAGGAACTCGCCCAGCGGGTGACTTCGCGGTTTGGGATTGCCGCGCTCGTGGCCGACGGAAGCGTGCGCATCGAGCGGGAGCGCGGGCATGAGTTCGTCACCGAGCTGATCGAGGCGTTTCCGGGCGAGATCGACAGCGTGACCGTGGGGCGTCCGACGCTTGACGACGTGTTTCTGCACTTGACGGGGCATCGACTGTGGGAGGCGGGCAACTCGGCCCGATCGGAAACATGAATTCGTCGATGCCGGTTTCCGATACGCTGTCGCCGTGGCTGCTTCCCGCGGTTTCGTTGTGGAAGCGGGAAGTGGTTCGCTTCCTGCGGCAGCGGAGCCGAGTCATCGGCGCGCTGGGCACGCCGTTGGTGTTCTGGGTTCTTGTGGGGTCGGGGCTGCGGAACTCGGTTCGCGTGCCGGGTTTGCCGGGGGCGAGTGGGGATTCAAACTACCTGCAATACGCCTTTCCGGGGACGATCGCAATGATCGTTCTGTTTACCGCCATTTTCTCGATGATTTCGGTGATCGAGGATCGACGGGAGGGGTTTCTTCAGGCGGTGATTGCGTCGCCCGTCCGGCGATCGGCCGTGGTGTTTGGGAAGGTTCTGGGCAGCACGACGCTGGCGGTGGGGCAATCAATCTTGTTCCTGCTGCTGGCGCCGCTGGTGGGCGTACCGCTGTCGGTTGCGTCTTTCGTCGCGGTGCTCGGCGTATTGGTGGTGATGTCGATCGGACTGAGCGGGCTGGGGTTGCTGATCGCCTGGCCGATGGACTCGACGCAGGGCTTCCACGCGGTG
>JBBTCJ010000007.1:0-2404 GCA_038043285.1 Planctomycetota bacterium
CGTAACACTTCCGGCGGCTGTCGTCTGAGACAATTCCGCTTTCTTTGCTCGCCCGGTTCATGCCGATCTTGAACCGCGAAAGAGGTGAAACGCCGATCAGAACCGCGACAGAATGGAGCGGTCCAGCGCCCCGGGACGTGGCGGGGGAACGATACGCCCCCAGTAGATCAGAACCGCGACAGCTATGGAGCGGTGTCTTTTCTTCATCCGTACCGCGACCGTGAGGGAGCGGCCCCTCTGAACCCCGAGCGCGAGCGAGCGATGCAGAGCAAGCTCAGCCCGCCAATCCGCCACAGTCAGCGTCACCGCGTGGCACTCACTTCACCACGCCGCGCCGGTCCTTCGACGACCATCATCCGACAATCGGCCTCCGCCCCAATCCGATCTTCGCCCCGGTCATCAGCAGAAGCGTCAACACCACCAGCCCCCATTCGGAAACCGTCGGAATGGCCACGAAGCAATCATCCGGACGACCGTCGTGGTTCGCGTCGGTCGACGTCCCATCGGCCATGTCGCATCCATCCGGCACGCCGTTGAGATTGCAGTCCTGGCAAGCCCGATCCCCCGCACACGCGGCCAACTCGCACTCGTCCAACACGCGATCGCCGTCACAGTCGCGGGCGAGACCTTGTAGCACTTCCAGGGAATCTCCCAGACTATTGTTGTTGCAATCCGAATCCACGACTTCGACGACCAGGGGGTGAAGACTCGGAATCAAACTATACCCCGGGCTGTGGATGTCAGCGAACATGGTTCTTCCCTGGCATCCATACCTACCCTCGCAATTCCCGTCTGCGTCGAATGAAAACCGAAACTGGCCACGCGCATCGGCGGAGATTTTAAGTCGAAGCGTGCCGGCATATCGCGACAGACCCGGACCTGGATCATCGGCTCCCAGGCCGCTGGACGTTGTCCCGAAGAACACATAGTAGCCCAAGTCACTGTGCCCGACGCCGGACAAAGGATTTAGCCCGGACAGCACGAAATCCGCCCTGCCCCTTTGGATATCCACCCCAAGGCTGGGATTGTGATTCAGGCCAAGGCATACTCCGGGTACGCATTGCTGGCTGGGGGGACAGACAAATACATAGCATGACGGGAACGCGGGCGGACAATCGGCATCCGAAGAGCAGAGGACATCCTCCAGCGGAGCGTCCCAGCCGAGCGGAAGGATGACACCGCCGTCCCCGCTGATCACGTCTTTGTGCAACTCCAGGGTAGCCTGGTAGCTTCGGAGATACATGAGGTAGGGAGCCCAGCCGGAAACGCGGATCTCGGCTTCCACGATGTCGCCGGGCGCGGCGGTGAGGCAGTTGGTCGGATCGATCGCCTGGCCGTTGACGGCAACGGCCTCCAACGACACGAGGGGCTGAGGGAATGGAATGACCGCTTCGCAGGGCTGGCATTCGTCCGGAACGCCGTTTCCGTCGATGTCCTCGGATTGGCGCAGCCAGCCGATTTCCGGGGGAAGATCGCATTCATCAGGACTGCCGTTGGGCTGACAGTCCATGCTTGTCCCGTCGGCAATGTCGCAATCATCGGGTCGGCCGCTGCGGTTGCAGTCCGTTTCACACTCATCCGGAATGCCGTTCGAGTTGCAGTCCGCGCTGATCCCGTCGGCGAGGTCACACTCATCCGGCTGGTGGTTGTGGTTACACCCTCCCTCGCACTCATCCGGCACGCCGCTACCGTCGCAGTCGGCGCTCGTGCCGTCGGCGAGGTCACACTCATCCGGTTGACGGTTGTAGTTGCAACCTCCCTCGCACTCATCCGGCACGCCGTTCGCGTTGCAGTCGGCGCTGGTTCCATCTGCGAGATCGCAATCATCGTGTCGGCCGTTGTGGTTGCAGTCGGCTTCGCACGCGTCGTTGACGCCGTTGCCGTTGCAGTCCGGCTCGTTTGCGTACCACGCGATCTTGTCGTCATAGGAAGACGCCGACAAAACGTCCATGTCGCCGTCGCGGTCCAGGTCCGTGGCAAAAACAGATTGAGCGCCGCGCGCGTTGCTTGTGATGATCGTTTGGTTGCCAAAGTTTCCCAGCCCGTCGGTGTTCTCGTACCACGCGATCTTGTGGTCATAATAAGACGCCGAAAGGACGTCGATGTCTCCGTCGCCATCCAGGTCCACGGCGAAGACCGAGATGGGATAATCCACCGTAGCAGTGATGATCCGCTGCCCGCCGAAAGTTCCCAGCCCATCGGTGTTCTCGTACCACGCGATTTTGTCATCGCCCTCAGACGCCGACAAGACGTCGACGTCCCCGTCGCCGTCCAGGTCCGCAGCAAAAACATCCCAAGCCCGATCCGCAACGGTAGAGATGACCCTCTGCCCACCGAAAGTTCCGAGCCCGTCGGTGTTCTCGTACCACGCGATCTTGTCGTCATAAAGGGACGCCGAAAGGAC